>CAJOQC010000246.1 GCA_905236785.1 uncultured Selenomonadaceae bacterium | reverse complement strand
GTGTATGAGATGTCAGACGTGCCGAAGGCGCGATTGAAAGCCTGCGAAGCAGGCGTATCTTAGATAAAATACTACTCTCCGTAAAAATTACCCTTTTTAACGGAGAGTAGTATGTATTTTCGGCGATACCTTTTATTTCGCCACGATATTCACCAATTTACCCGGCACGCTTATGACTTTAACCACATTTTTTCCCGTCAGCAGTTCTTTAATCTTAGGCGCGGCGAGTGCTTGCTCTTCTTGAGCCTTTTTGTCAATGCCTGCCTCGACGATTATTTTGTCGCGGACTTTGCCGTTAATCTGCACCACGATTTCGGCGGTGGTTTTCACCGTTGCCGCCGCGTCGTACTTTGGCCACGATTGTTTGTGGACGCTGCCCGCAAAGAATTTGCTCCATAGTTCTTCGGCGATGTGCGGCGCAAAAGGCGCAAGCATTAAAAGTAAGTCCTTGGCGATTTCCCGCAACAAGCTGGGGTTTATCTCTTTATCCTGAGCGGCGTAGAGAGCGTTCACCAATTCCATAATCGAGCTTACCGCCGTGTTGAACATAAACCGTTCGCCCACGTCTTCGGTAACTTTTTTTATTGTGCGGTGAAGCGCGCCTCTTAGTTCCTTTTCGTCGGCGTTTAGGGCGGCAAGGTCATAGCTGTCCGCCCCCTTGTCGATTGCGTCGGCGAAATGATGCAGTATACGCCACACGCGAGCCAAGAACCGATACGAACCTTCTACACCTTGGTCGCTCCATTCAAGGTCCCGTTCCACCGGCGCGGCAAAGAGAATGAAAAGCCGCGCCGTGTCCGCGCCGTATTTGCCGATAATTTCCTCCGGCGAAACCACGTTGCCCTTTGACTTGCTCATCTTCGCCCCGTCTTTAATCACCATGCCTTGGGTCAAAAGGTTCGTAAAGGGTTCGTCAAAATCCAAAAGACCTTCGTCCTTTAATACTTTGGTGAAGAACCGCGAATAAAGAAGATGCAAAATGGCGTGTTCAATGCCGCCTATATACTGATCGACGGGCGCCCAATAATTTACTTCTTTCTTGTCGAAGGGCATTTTGTCGTTGTGGGGGTCGGCATAACGAAGATAGTACCAGCTTGAACAAATAAAGGTGTCCATGGTGTCCGTCTCTCGCCGTGCCGCGCCGCCGCATTTGGGGCAGGCGCACTCGACAAACTCTTTTGAATCCGCCAAGGGCGACACCGCGCCGGATTCAAATTTCACGTCTTGGGGCAATTTCACCGGCAAATCTTCTTCGGGGACAAGGACTTCGCCGCATTTGTCGCAATAGATAACGGGTATTGGCGCGCCCCAATACCGTTGGCGGGAAATGAGCCAGTCCCGCAGGCGATAGTTGGCGCGGCGTTTGCCAAAACCGAGGTTTTCCGCTTCGTCCATGATTTTATTCATGGCTTCGTGCATTTCCATTCCGTCGAATTTGCCGGAATTTATCAGCACACCTTCTTTTTCCACATAGGCCTCGGTCATTTCCTCAAGTTTTAATTCCCCGTCCTTTGGTTGTATGGTTAAAATCTTCGGGATATTATACTTGGTGGCAAACATCCAATCCCGCTGATCTTCCGTGGGTACGCCCATAACCGCGCCGGTGCCGTATTCTGCCAAAACGTAATTCGTAACCCAAATTTGCGCTTTTTTGCCGTTAAACGGGTTCTCGCAATAAAAGCCGGTGAACACGCCTTCTTTTTCGCTGTCGCCGGAGGTTCTTTCAATGTCGCTCTTGGCGCGGGTTTCTTCGCAGAACTTTTTAATTTCGGCGGCCTTTTCTTCGCTCGCGGCGGCGCAGATTTTTTCCACCAAAGGATGCTCCGGCGCAAGAGCCATAAAGGTAACGCCGAAAGCCGTATCCGGGCGCGTGGTGTAAACGGCTATCTCTTCGCCAAGCTCCGGCGCTTTTAGGACAAATTCCAAACCCTCGCTTTTGCCTATCCAGTTTTCCTGCATTATTTTGACCCGTTCCGGCCAACCTTTAAGCAGGGCTAAATCCTGCAAAAGCCTGTCGGCATAATCTGTGATCTTAAAAAACCACTGCGCCAAATCTTTTTTTGCCACCTCGGAGTCGCAACGCCAACATTTGCCGTCAACCACTTGTTCGTTGGCCAAAACCGTGCCGCATTTGTCGCACCAGTTCACCGTCGCCGCCTTTTTGTACGCCAAGCCCTTTTTGTAGAAAAGTTCAAAAAGCCACTGCGTCCAGCGGTAATAATCCTCGTTGCAGGTTATGGCTTGTCTGTCCCAATCGTAGGAAAGCCCCATTTCCTTTTGTTGGCGCGTCATGTTGGCGATGTTTTCATGCGTCCACTTCGAGGGGTGTATGCCATGCTCGATGGCGGCGTTTTCGGCCGGCATCCCGAAAGCGTCAAAGCCCATGGGGTGCAAAACGTTGTATCCTTCCATGGTCTTAAACCGCGCCAACACGTCGCCTATCGAATAATTGCGGACGTGACCCATGTGCAGTTTCCCCGAGGGGTAGGGGAACATTTCAAGGGCGTAATATTTTTTCTTTGTGTCGTCCCGCTCGGTTTTGTATACGTCCTGTTCCTCCCAAATTTTTTGCCATTTCTTTTCGATTTCGGCGGGAGTGTATTTTTCGTCAAATTCTTTTGCCATTTTTATAAATCTCTCCAATCTTTGCTTCAAGGGCGGCCAAACCTTTTTTGCCGCGAAGTTTCTGCGGGTCGTATTCGATAAGAAGCGAGCCTGTCAGCGTGTTTGCTTGGGCGGTTTTAACGCCGGTGAAGGACAAAACATATTCTTCAACTTGGGCGGCAAGTTTTTCGTTGCCCTTCAAAGCGTCGTTGTACACTCTGAGGCGTCCTTCGGTGAAGGCGGCGATTTTGGTGGCGGCGACAAACTGTTTAAGTTCGCTTTTTTCGCCGCCGCAAGCGGGCAACAATTTGCCGATGTCGGCGGCGTTTTTTTTCATTGCCCCGCAATGTTGGGCGGCATGCCAAAGAGAAAGAACCGTCCACAAAACGCCAAACCCGGCATGAAAATTTTTCCCGGCCGTTAGGGATATAACTGTCCCAACAAGGGAAAAGGCCATGGGAAGCCCCAAGGGGACGGTTTTCAATGTTTTTTTACGAGCCATGATAATTCCTCCCAATATAAAATTGCACAATTCATATTTATACCACAAAAACGCCGCCGTGTATATTGTTAAATACCGACGATTGAAAATTTGGCCGAATATGAAGCCGAGTGTTGACAAACAGGCGGCCGCCCGCTATAATTGCGAAGGGTTGATTGTTATGATTGTAAATATAGAAGGTTTAAGGGCGAACGTCGGGGCGAAGGAGTTTTCCTTTGTCGTCCCCGTCGAAAAATTTGCCGATTTTGGGGAATTGCCCGATGTGTATTTTACGGGGAACATTTCGGCAGAAGGCCGGGTTGCTTTTACGGGGTTGTTGTATCGTATCGACGGGACGATTTCGTGTCGAAAACATTTTGTCTGCGGTCGTTGCCTAAAGGAATGTTGTCGCGACGAAAGTTATTCCTTTGAGGAAGAATTTTCCGCCGCCCCCGATGCCGACGAAGGTATCGGGCTGTGTAACTTTAACACCGGGATTGATATTTTCAATCTTGTTCATGATACAATCATTGCCGCCCAACCGACGGCGGATTTTTGCCGCGAGGATTGCCGCGGGCTATGCCCCATGTGCGGCAAGAACCTAAACGACGGAGAGTGCGGCTGTAAAAGGGAAACCATAGACCCGCGCTTAGAAGCGTTGCGGGAGGT
>CAJOQC010000245.1 GCA_905236785.1 uncultured Selenomonadaceae bacterium | reverse complement strand
GTCGCCCTTGATTTATACACCCATATATTTTATAATTCCCCGCAGATGTTTTTTTGTATTTTTTTGCGGAGGTAAAAAATTTGAATAATACCGACATTGAGAAATATCGGCAGATGAAAAAAGAGGCGTTCTTTACCGCCGTTGCCCTCCTTGCGCTTATTGTTTTTTGGCTTTTGGCGGGTTTTGGTCTGTCGGGAGTTGAAGCTTCGGTTTTCGGCGTTCCCCTGTGGGCTGTATGTTCCACAGTCGGTGTATGGTTTTTCGCCGTGGTCTTGGTGAAAATCCTGCTGAAGTTTGTTTTTCGCGATATGGAGTTATAACAAATGGGAAATTTTTCGGCGTTATTGCCCCTTTTAATATTTATGTGCGTCATGGTGGGCGTGGGCATTGCCGCCCGCAGACATAAGGGCGGCGACTTTATCGGCAATTATTTTATCGGCAACAGGGAGCTTGGCGGGTTCGTTCTTGCCATGACCACCGTTGCCACTTACAGTTCGGTAAGTTCCTTCGTGGGCGGCCCCGGCATGGCGTGGCACATTGGTTTTGGTTGGATTTATATGGCGGTGGTGCAGGTAACGGCAATTTTCCTCGTACTGGGGATTTTCGGCAAACGGGTGGCTCTTTTGGCGCGAAAATTTAACGCCGTCACCGTGGTTGACATCATTCGCCGCCGTTTTGACTCGGACTTGGTGGCGGGGCTGTCGGCGTTTATCATCGTGCTTTTTTTCTGCGGCACAATGACGGCGCAATTCGTGGGCGGCGCAAAACTTTTTTCCGCCGTAACGGGCTACGGCTATGAAACGGGGCTTATACTCTTTGGTCTTGTGGTGGTTATTTACACCGCAATCGGCGGTTTCCGCGCCGTCGCCATAACGGATGCCATGTGCGCCGTCATGATGATGGTGGGCATTGTGCTTCTGTTGTTCTATGTGTTAAAAGCCGGCGGCGGCTACGAAACGATAATGGCATCCATCGCCCAAAACCATCCCAATATGCTTGAGCCTTTCTCCGGCGGCAATATGCCATGGGGCTTATACTTCACTCAATGGCTGTTAGTTGGTATCTGCACCATAGCCCTGCCGCAGTCCGTGGTGCGGGGCATAAGCTACAAAGACACCAAAGGACTTCACCATGCCATGTTAATCGGCACGATAGTCATCGGGTTTATGAATATCGGCATAAATTTCGTGGGCATACTGGCGCGGGGCGTTTTGCCGGAGGATGTTGCCGCCTACGGAGGCATGAAATTTATCGACTCGGTTATCCCTCAGACAATCGTTCGCGCCATGCCGCCCGAATTGGTGGGGCTTGCCATAATAGGGCCTTTGGCGGCATCTATTTCAACCATTTCGGGGTTGTTAATCGTGGCATCCTCGGCAATTATTAAAGATGTGTATCTTCATTACAAGGAAAAGCGCGGCGAGAGCGTGAGCGAGCGAAAAATCCGCGCCCTGTCCGTGGGGTCTACGGCTCTTATCGGCGGCGCGGTGTTCCTCATCGCCCTCACGCCGCCTTCTCTTATCTGGATAATAAATATGTTCGCCTTCGGCGGTTTGGAAACAGCATTTTTGTGGGTGCTTCTCTTCGGACTTTTTTGGGAAAAGGCCAACAAAACCGGCGCACTGTTTTCCATGCTGGGGGGCACGGCGATTTACTGTTTGGCGCAGGGGATGGGCTTTAAGATTTTCGGCCTGCATCAAATAACAATCGGCATAAGCGCGTCCCTTTTGCTGTTTATCGCGGGCAATTATTTGGGGAGAAACAAAAACGCCGCGCCCCACATTGAGGACTTTTTCCCAAAACGTAGAACGGCGCAAAGAATTGACGATAAAAGCCTCTCATGATACAATCCAACCATGGGAACACAAGGACAAACAAATAAATCATTAAGGTGATAAAAATTGTCGGAAGCGATAAGGTTAAGTAATATCAGCAAGGTTTACAAGATATTTGATAAGCCTGTGGACAGGTTAAAGGAGTCGTTAAATCCTTTTCATAAACGCTACAGCCATGATTTTTACGCCCTGCGGGACATATCTTTTAGCATCGACAAGGGCGAGACAATGGGGATAATCGGCAAAAACGGCGCGGGGAAATCGACGCTCCTAAAGATAATAACAGGTGTGCTGACGCCCACGGGCGGCGAAATATCCGTAAACGGCAGTGTGGCATCCCTGCTTGAACTTGGCGCAGGGTTTAACCCGGAGATGACTGGTATAGAGAATATTTATCTAAACGGCACCATAATGGGGCATACCAAGGAAGAAACCGACGCGCAATTAGAAAACATCATAAATTTCGCCGACATCGGAGATTTTATCAACAGACAGGTGAAATTATATTCAAGCGGTATGTTTGCTCGCTTGGCCTTTGCGGTAAATTCATACTCCAAACCCGATATTTTGATAGTGGACGAGGCTTTGTCCGTTGGAGATGCCGCCTTTCAAGCCAAGTGCATAACCCGTATGCGGCACATGATGGAAGAAGGGGTGACGATTTTGTTTGTCACCCATGATATGTCCGTGGTTAAAAATTTTTGCCAACGGTGCGTGTACCTTGAAAACGGTGCGATAAAGACCATCGGCCAAGCGGAGGAAGTGGCGGACATTTACCTTCGCGGCGTGCGTGACGAAATGAACGAAGCCAACAAAAACGCTTCGGCTGGTCTGTCGTGGTCGGCGTTAAACTCGGCAAAAAGCCGCGACGTGTTTAAGCGAGATGCGGAATTTGAAAAACGCGCCGCCCAGTTTCGCGAAGGCAACGGAGCGGTTCGCATCCGCGCCTTTGAAATGCTCTCCATGAAGGACGAGCCGATTACGGAGGCAAAATTCAACGAGCAGGTGAAAATTTGCCTGTACCTTGAGTTTATGGACGAGGCAGAGGCAGCGGTGGGCTACCATATCCGCGATGACCGCGGCGTGGAAATTTTGGGAACCTTCACCTTTATCGAGTCCAACAAACTGCTGAAGGGAAAAAAGGGCGATAAGTTTATAGTTGAATTTGTAACTCGTTTGCCTTTGTTACAGGGAGATTACAATATAACCCTTGTGGTAAGTCATCCTTTGGACGAGCCGGGAGAAACTGCGCTTTTTTATGACATGATAGAAAACGCTTACGTTTTTTCGGTGCTTAGGAGAAAACCAACGCGGATTTGGAACAAGGTTTATGTGCCGAACGATTACGGAGTGCGCGTGCCAAGGGAAGAAACACAATGAAAAATTTGGTTATCATAGGCGCGGGAGCCTTTGCAAGAGAGCTTTTCTACCATGCCCAAGGCTCTTTGGGCTACGGCAAAACCTGGAGGGTAAAAGGCTTTATCGACGGCAATGTTCCGATTGGCGAAGAAGAAGGCCGCCTTTTGCCCATGCCGATTTTGGGTGACGTGTTTTCTTATGCTCCCGCCGCCGATGATGTTTTTGCCTGCGCCGTAGGCACTCCCGAGCCGCGACGAAAATTAGTCGAAATAATGAGAGATAAAGGCGCAAATTTTTTGACCTTAATCCACAACACCGTCATAGTGCAGGAACGGGCAAAAATCGGCCAAGGCGCGATACTTTGCCCATATGTCACGGTGAACGATTTGGCCGTTGTCGGCGATTTTGCTTTTATAAACATGAAATCCACCTTGGGACATGACGCAGAAATCGGCGAATATTCCTGCGTCATGGCGCAGGTTTTTTTCGGCGGCGGCGCGAAGGTGGGCAAAGGAACATTTTTCGGTAGCGGCGCAAATATTTTGCCCCATGCGAAAGTGGAAGACGGCGCGTTTGTCGGCGCAGGTAGCGTTGTTCTAAAACGGGTGCGGGCAAACACCAAAGTTTTCGGCAATCCGGCGATGGTTATTGATTGAATTTAAGGCAACCTCTAAAAACTCCCTCCGTCAGCCCTGCGGGCTGCCACCTCCCTCCAAGAGGGAGGCTTAAATCAGCCCTCCTCT
>CAJOQC010000244.1 GCA_905236785.1 uncultured Selenomonadaceae bacterium | reverse complement strand
GACTTAAACATCATATCGGAAAGCAAGGTGCTGTTCTTCGCGCTGCTGTCCGTATTGGCGCGGGTTATGCCATCGGTGGACATCAAGTAGGCGTTGGAGGACAAAGCCTTAATCTCAACCTTATGGCTCATGGCCACGGCCGAACCGTTGGCCGACACCGACATTGCCGTGGAGTTGGTGGTGGTCGCGCCCATGGCGTTCATGTTGGACTGCATCTTGTATTGGCTCAGGGTTGACATACTGAAGGTAGCCATTTCGGAGTAGACATCGTTAAATTTTTCTTTTTCCCACTCCTGCTTAATTTCCTTCTGGTACATTTTGTCGTATTGGTTCTGTTTGCTCATCATGCCCACGCGAACCATGGACTCAACGTCAATGCCCGAGCCGGACAACCCGTAAATACCGTTGGTGCTCATTTTCTTTCACTCCTTCGCAAACTTACGCGTTTCTGTCTAAGAACGCGCCAATCCATTCCTTGGCTTTAATCATGTTTTTAACCATTTCCTCCGGCGGAAATTCTTTTATGACTTCTTCCGTAGATTTGTCAATCATCTTGACGGACATAACATCAACTTCTTTGTTATAGGTAAATTCAAGATTGCAGTTAATCTTGTCCATCAAATCGTTAAGCTCGTCGGTCATGTTGCTGACGGCTTCTTCATCCATGGGCGGTACTTCGACTTCTTCTTCTTCGCCCAAAAAGGCGTTGGGGTTTTTGTTCCATTCGTCCTGCAGTTTTTCTATGTCCTTAACCGCCGACGAACCTGTGCCGATTCCTTTCACGCTCGGCTGAGAATCCGACGATGCGCTCCCTCCGCTTTGGGCGGCGCTGCCCGCTTTCTCGGCGGCGCCTATCACCACCGCGCCGGAAACAATGTCCTGTACTTTCCCTATCATTGTTAATCCCTCCGTAGAAATTATTATGCCGGCCCCCCGGCCGCGTTTTGGCGCGTTTTGGGCAAAGCCTTGGTTAAATCAAGCGAAACCGGCGCAGGAGCGGCGGCTCGTTTGTTTTCGTCTTGAATGGCGCGGTAAATCTCCCCACGATAAATTTTTACGTCCCGGGGCGCTTCAATGGCAATTCGCACGTTGTCGCCCTGAACCTCCACCACATTCACGACTATGTTGTCGCCGATCATAATCTGTTGGCGCGGCTTTCGCGTTAAAACGAGCATCCTAAAATCCCTCCTTTACCGATACGTTCCTTTTTTGGCGCAAATCCCCGTTCATAGCGCGATTATTCGCCGCCGTCGGCGGGGAAAAGCCGATGTTTTGTGGTGTAGCGACTGCGCTCTAAGACAACTTGCTTTGCTTGCATATTGGCAGCGTTTATCACAACGGGCGCCATAAGGTTTGCGGTCATTTCCTCCACTTTTCCTTCGGGCAATGTGAGAATGACATAAATTCCCAAATCTTCCTGCTTGGGCGAACCGAGTTTTTCAAGGGAATCGTCGTCAATCTCAAAGGAATAATCCACAAAGAAGCGGAAAGGATCGGCCATCAAAAACGCCAATTCGGGCGATGTTAAGGACTGCAAAAAGGCATACGGCGTGTCCTCGCCGGGCGGATAAGGAATGATGCGGAACTCATGCTCATCTTCAAACGCCGGTATTCCCTGCGGAAAATGTACAACGTCCTCGTCTTCGACTTCAATTTCACCGAACCTTAATGTATTCACTTTTCTCATTGTGTTTCCTCCCCAATTTTGTTTCGGAAGTTTCCCGCCGTTAATTATTATGCGTAAATATCATAGCGATCTTCGGTAGTCCATTGGCGCAAGTCGCCTTGCTGTTTCATGTATATCTCGACGCTGCCGCGATTAAACTCGACTTCGGCCTTTGGCTGAACATCCACGTTCCACTTGTAATAGCCGGGGTCGATTTCGCCTGTGAGTTTTGCCGGCACGCCGCGAACCTCCGGGTCGGGTATTGCTTGGGCTTCGATGTGACGGGTTTTGGAAATTTCCGCAGAAAGATCCTGCTTGGCTTGATTTGCCACTTCGTCAGTGCCGCGTTTGGCGGCGTTGTCGATAAAAGACCATGCCGATTGGGTATGCCCGGATGTGGTCGAGCGAATGTCCGAAAATCCTTCTTGAGCTTTTTCCCGCACCAAGTCGGCATCTTTTCGCGCTCCGTAGCTTCGACGGCTTTGGTATGAATCAATTTCAATCGTCGCCTGTGTCATACTTTGATTTGAGCGGGGCGCCTGATACTCAGAATGTGCCTTTGGCTGAACCATGTGGCTTTCTAAGGTGCTTAGTTTTGTCCTAATGCCAATTTGCGGGAGCGTATGACGAATGTTTAGCCGCAACATGACATTTTCCTCCTTCCTTGCGGTTTATGAAATAAGGCAAAAAGACTGATAAATAAAAGAATAAAAATGCGTACACTCATTCTATTGTACTTATTGCCATTTTACCACTAAAAGGGGGAAAACTGCAATGTATTTTCCAAACATTTTGCTCCCATGACAAAAAAAATTTGAAAATATTTTTGAAAATTTCTGTTTTTTCGGCGATATACAAAAACAGCATAAGCACCTGCCCGACAAAGTTTCTGTCGATAGGTAACTTATGCTGTGACAGGTTATGCTTTTATAGGGCATCTCTAAGAACTCGCTTTTATACCTCCTCCCGTCGGCTACGCCGACACCCTCCTCCAAGAGGAGGGCTGATTTAAGCCTCCCTCTTGGAGGGAGG
>CAJOQC010000243.1 GCA_905236785.1 uncultured Selenomonadaceae bacterium | reverse complement strand
TGTCGGCGGGTATTGTCGGTTTGTTTGTGTGGTAATAACAGCACTTTATAATTTTTGCAGAAACTTTGTCAGTGTAAATTGTGTAAAAAAGATAGGACGCAAGTAATATTGCGTCCTATCTTTTTTGTCCGTCGCCTGATAGAGCCATCGCCCAAACTGTCTTTACGCCGGCGCGTTTTAGGCAAGCAGCGCACTCGGCTAGCGTGCTGCCGCTGGTCATGATGTCGTCAAGGAGCAAAATTGTTTTGCCCTCGGCAATTTCCGCCGTATTTTCCATCGCCGCAAAGGCGTCGGCCACGTTTTTGCGGCGTTCCGTGGGGGTTAGGCCAAACTGCGCCGTGGTGGCGCGTTTTCTTTTTAGCAGGCGAACGGTTTTTATGCCGCGTTTTTTTAGCCATTCGGCGAAGAAAAGTTCCGCTTGATTAAAGCCGCGTTTCTTTTCCTTCGCCGGATACAGAGGAACGGGAACGGCAATAACCAAGTCCGCAGGCGGCAAAAAATTCGGCGGCAAAGATTTTTCGGCGGCAATCAAAAACTCCTGCACATAGGTAATCCGCTCCGTTTCGCCGTCGTATTTCACGCGATGAATAATATCCCGCAAACCGCCCCGATACCGCCCCAAAAGAATAACGCGGTCAATTAAGGGCGGCAGACTGATTGACCGCACAAAAACGGCGGCTTTTAGGCAGCCGCCGCACCATTCGCCGTATTTCTCCGTCGGTTCGCCGCATAAAGGGCAACGGGGCGGAAATAAAAAATCGATTACGGCGGAACATACTTCACGAAAAATTTTTATGAGCATAGTCGTCAATCAAAAGAATCAAACATATCGCTGTCGCTGAGTTTGGCGAAAAATCCGCGCTTTTTCTTTTTAAGCGACCAAGACATCACCGCCGACAACACCGCGCCGCCGATGCAACGCGCCTTGTCCGACACGGTGAAACAATCCCCCTGCCGCATATTGGGGTTTATATCCGCAATTTTTTGATTTGCTCTCACTTGAAAGCCGTCGCGAACAATGCCGCGAATAACGCCGTCCATTTGGGCGCATACGGTGGCTTTGTTGCCATCTTTGTCCGTTATGACGGCTATAGGCTCGCCTTTTTTTGCGGCAAAGGAAATGTGATGCAAGGCTTCAAATTTGCCCGCCATCGGCGCAAAAAGCAAATGCTCGATATGGTCGTCGGTATCAACTTGGGATGCTTTGTTGTGACTTCGCGACGAATAGCCCTCATGAACTATTCGCCCCATATTATGCCCGCGCATGGTTTCAATCACGGCATCAACGTCGCGGCCGGCGCAAAAGCCGGGGCCGAGTGCCAAGGTATGCTCGGCCATGTTCTTGTTCATGCCCCGATTTTCGTTGGCCAAAATAGCGTCGATAACCACTTTCGGCTCTAATTTCTTTATGCTCTTGCCGTCGGGGTCTACGAGCATGGTAAGCTCGTTGTTCTTTAGGCGTTTTTTGGCATCGTCAAGGTTCGTCGCCAAATTGCAGGTTATTCGCTCTACCGTTTTTTGCCCGTCAAGGGCGGCATCGGCAAAGGAAACCTCGCGGCGGGTTGAGGTTGGCTGCGGCTTTTCAAGCATAAGCACCCTAAACCCGGCGCGAAAAAGAAAAATCGCCGCGCCGGTGGCAAGTTCGCCGCCGCCTCTAATTATAATCAATCGTTTCATGTTATTTCTCTTTTTTGCTTGCCAAGGCCTTTTCCAAGGCGCGAATTTTTTTCACCAATTCGGGCATTTTTTTCATGGCCGCTTGCATCCTCAGCCATTCCGCATGAGGTTGCACCGGGAAGCCCGCGCCGAAATAATTTTCGGGCATATTGCCCGTTATGCCGCTTCGCGCCGCGTAAACGGAATTTGCGCCGATTTCGATATGCCCCACCGTGCCGACCTGCCCGCCGAAGGTGACGTTGTTGCCGACAATCGTAGAGCCGGATATGCCCGTTTGCGCCACAATAAGGCAGTTGTCGCCGATTTTGCAGTTATGGCCGATATGCACGAGGTTGTCAATCTTTGTGCCGTTCCCCACCACGGTGGAATTTATGGTGGCGCGGTCTATGCCCACATGAGCGCCGATTTCTACGTTGTCGCCCAAAATTACGTTGCCGATTTGCGGCACTTTCTTGTGAACGCCGTCGTCGGTGGTGAAGCCGAACCCATCTGCGCCGATAACCGCTGCGCTGTGAATTATGCAATTTTTGCCGACTATGCAATATTCGCGAACTGTGGCGGCGGAATAGACAGTAGTTCCGTCACCGACTTTGGCAAACTGCCCGATATAGGCGTTGGGGTAAATCGTCGCGTTGTCGCCAATCTCGGCGTTGTCGTCAACAACGGCAAAGGGCATAACGGCCGTGTTCTTGCCGATTTTGACGTTTTTTCCTATATGCGCCTTGGGGCTAACCTCTCGCGATAGAGCAATTTGCGGCACAAAAACCGTCATAAGCATGGCAAAAGCCGCCCGCGGGTCGCGAACCAACACCGCAGGGAGCGGAAAAACATCGCCGATTTCGGCGGCCTCGGGCAAAAGCACCGCCGAACATTTGGAATTTTTCGCTTCGTCGATATGGGGCGGCACGGCGAAAATCAAATCTCCCGCCGCCGCGTGTTCAATATCCGACAGACCGCAAATTTCCGTTTCTTCGTCGCCGATAATTTTCCCGTTCACCAAAGTTGCGATTTCTCGAAGTGTTTTTTTCACGACACACACCTCACGTCATTGAAGTTTGGCTATTACATCGTCGGTAACGTCGATGCCGCCCAGGTACACGGATTGTTGCTCTTTGTTGCTTTCAAGCACCGCGTCAAGCTGTTTTTCCTTGGCAACCTGCCCCATGGCCACGTCCATTTTTTGTTTTATCTGCGTCATATAAAGCTGATTTATGCCCATGAGTTTTTTCTGCTGTTCCTGAAAAGTGTTGCTTAGTTCTTCGTCGCTCATGTTGTCGCCCTTTTCGGAGATGGCTTTTTCCGCCTCCTGCTGGGCTTCCGCCAACTTTTTGTTGGCCTCTTCCACTGTGGTTTTCAGTTGGGGCGATTCGTCAACCACACGGGCAACATCCACATAGCCCACCTTCACTTGGCCGCAACCTGCGGTAAGAAAAGCCGCCGCAACGAGGACTCCCGCCATAATTTTTTTTATTTTGATAAGTTTCATAGTGCTGTTAATCGCTTCTTTCCAAAATCAATCTTCAAATTGTTCCGCATCAAATTCTATGGTTTCTATTTCTTTTATGAGTTCCTCCGTCACGTCCGCCGCCGCAACGGGAATAACCGAAACATATTTTTCGGGGGGCGGCATGGCGGCCGGGTACGCATCGCCCATAAGATAATCAATGTCAAGGGCAGGTTGCGCCGCAATCATGGTAAAATGCCGTTTTATTGCCGTTTTGGCGGCGCGGCTTTCGATGTCGCTTTCGATAAGTCGGCGCAATTTGGCGATTTTTCCTTCAAGGAGGATAAGTTCCTGTTTTTTCTTCACGGCGTTTTGTATTTTTAGGGATTCGCTCATTTGCTGTTCCATAAATTCGGCGTTTCGCTTTTGCGCCTCCGACTGTTTTAAGGCCGCTTCGGATTCAAGTTGCGCCTTGGAGGTCGTTAGTCTTTCTCGCCAATCGCCGATTTCGGCCGCCACCGCTGCGTCGGCGTGGCGGGCAATATCTTCTTCCCGCTCATTGTCAAGGGCAAATTGCCGCCGCCCACGTTCAATCTGCAAATTTTCCATGGCTAAGTTCAGTTCGGCAATAGCATCTTCGGAAAGGCGCATGGAATCGGCGTTTTGGAGTTTTAGGCGAATGTTTAGTATGGCGTTTAGATATTCTCCGTCAATGGCATCCCGCCGCGCCTTAAATTCTTCTTGGGTTTTTTCCCGATATTCTTGCGCCGCCTTTTTGCGTCGGCGTTCAATTTCGGCGCGTTCGCCGATGATATTTTGGGCGTTTTTCTGCCACACCGAATCGTCGAAGGGCTCTTTGTCAGCCTCCGGCGCATCTTGAGTCATCGGTTCGGGCAAATTTTCCGTTTGCGCCTTTAACACTGCTCGTTTTGCCAAGAGTTCGTTTAAGAGACTGTACGCAGGGTGCGCCGCCGTTACTTTTTCCAAATTAACGTAGCCGATAACGGCGGGCGGCGTAAGGGCGGGGGTATCGTCCGCCGCCGTCAAACGGCTTAATAACCACGCTCCGCAAGCAACAAAGAAAATTGCCGCCAATGAACCGACAAAAATTTTAAGGCGCGACGAATAATTTTTGTCGGTTCTTTCCTCCGTCGGTTCGGAGATTTTTTCCCCGCGCTCTTTTTCCGTCAAAGGCTTTCCCTCTTTCAAAAAATACCGAGCGAATTACGCTCGGTATTTGTAGTCAAGCTGTAGCCTGCGCAGCAGGCGTAACTTCGAGTAAAATTTTATGTAAATTTTTTATCGAAGATTAGTATTATTTGCTGAGTTTTTTCAGCACGTCTTGGGTGATGTCCTGCCCGCCGTAGACAACGGCGTTCTTATCAATAACCACCGACAAGCCCTTGGCGCTGGCGACGTTTTTCACCGCTTCGTCAACGGACTGGCGCAAAGGCTCGACAATTTCCTGACGTTTTTGGTTAAAACGCTGGTTGGTCTGCATGAAATATTCTTGCTTTTCCTGGTCGCTCATGTTGGCGGATTTTGCGTCAAAATCCTTTTGAGCGTCTTCTTTGGCTTGGTTGATGGCCTTTTGCGCTTCCTCTGCCTTGGGGTGCTGGCTCATAACTTGCTCGGCGTCAATCACGCCCACGCTTGAGGAGGCGGCGGAGGCAATGCCTGCGCCGGACTGGGTAAGAGCCAACGCCACGACGCTCCCCACGAACACCAAAGCGATAACAATGCTGACAATTTTAACGTGTTGTTTTTTTACTTCAACCATAATAATACTTGCTCCTTTTTTTGAGTGCAATTTTACAAAACACCTGCATTATAACAAACTGCAACGTGTTATTCAAGACAAAAATTTTCTCGAACAATACCAACGTAAAAATCGTAGAATTTTTA
>CAJOQC010000242.1 GCA_905236785.1 uncultured Selenomonadaceae bacterium | reverse complement strand
AGAAATTGTCGATAAGCCTTATATGTTAAACGTTGATTATCTTATTTTCGGTTACGATATGAGTGACAGCGGGATTGTAACGGTTAAGGATTTATGGATAAAAAAAGTTTGGGAAATAACGCGCCGTATGGATAACTGGGCGTTAAATTTGCAGGTAAAACAAGGAGTGGTTCATAAGATTCGTCCGGGTGTATGGTACAGCAATAAAAAAGGAAATATCCCCATGTTTTGCTGTCTTGAAGATTTTATAGCGGCGATAGAGGAAACAGTATTTCAAAATCCCAAAACACACGACAGCGCGGCATCATGGAAAAGGCGGTTTATTGAAAATTATGAGAAATTTTACGGTATAAAATTGTCAATACCACGCTGGAATGACATTGCCGACAAATACGTTTAAGGAAGGACAAACAAAAATGGCGACAAACTTCATACAAAACGAAATTGACAGCGACCTGAAGGAGGGGAAATACACCGACGGCATAAAAACCCGCTTCCCCCCCGAACCTAACGGCTATCTGCATATAGGTCATGCCAAGTCAATCTGCCTTAACTTCGGCCTGGCAAAGGATAACAACGGGCTGTGCAATTTGCGCTTTGACGACACGAACCCCACCAAGGAGGACACTTCGTTTGTGGAATCAATCGAAGAAGACGTTAAATGGCTGGGCTTTTCATGGGCTGATATGTTCTATGCCTCCGATTATTTTGAAAAACTCTACGAATACGCCACGGAACTTATTAAGCGCGGCAAGGCTTATGTGGACGATTTAAGCGCGGAGGAGATAAAAGCCGCCCGCGGCACGCTCACGGAGCCGGGGGCAAACAGCCCTCACCGCGAACGGAGCATCGAAGAAAATTTGGATTTTTTTGCCCGTATGCGTAAGGGTGAATTTGCCGACGGGGAGAAGGTCTTGCGGGCTAAAATTGATATGGCGTCGCCGAACATAACCATGCGCGACCCCGTTATTTATCGAATTGCCCATGCGCCTCATCACCGCACGGGGGATGCCTGGTGCATTTACCCCATGTATGATTTCGCCCATCCCTTGTCGGATGCCATTGAGGGCATTACCCATTCCGTTTGCACCTTGGAATTTGAGGATCATCGCCCCTTTTACGATTGGCTTTTGGACAATTTGGATTTCGACCCGAAAACGCGCCCCCGTCAAATAGAGTTTGCGCGGCTAAACCTCACGAAAACCATCACCAGCAAGAGAAAACTTCGTCAGCTTGTGGAAGAAAATTCCGTTCGCGGTTGGGACGACCCGCGTATGCCCACTTTGGCGGGTATGCGGCGGCGGGGCTTTACGCCGCGGGCGATAAGAAACTTTTGCGCCGAGATAGGCGTTGCCAAAGCCGACAGCACCGTTGACGTGGCAATGTTGGAACACGCCGTGCGGGAGGATTTGAACGAAAACGCCGACAGGGTTATGGCGGTGTTAAATCCCCTTAAAGTGGTGCTTACAAACTACCCCGATGGGAAAACAGAGTGGGTTGTGGCCGACAACCACCCCACGCGTGGCGGCAAGCGGTACATTCCTTTTTCGCGGGAAATTTTCATCGAGAGAGAGGATTTTATGGAGGACGCGCCGAAAAAGTTCTTTCGGTTAAAACCCGGCGGTGAGGTGCGCTTAAAACACGCCTACATCATAAAATGCGACGAAGTGATAAAAGATGCGGCGGGCAACATTACGGAACTTCATTGCTCCATTGACCCGGATTCCAAAACCGGCGGCAAAACGGCAGGACGCAAAATAAAGGGTACTATTCATTGGGTAGACGCAAAAACGGCGTTGCCTGCCGAGGTTCGGCTGTATGATTATTTGTTGGCCGAAGACGGCGAAACATTTAACGAAAAATCATTGGAAACGGTGAACGCCCTCATCGAGCCGTCGGCGCAGTTTGCCGCTCCCGGCACTCATTATCAGTTTTTGCGAATGGGTTATTTTGTTGTCGATCCCGACACCGTGCCAAATGGCAAATTGGTGTTTAACCGCGTTGTCGGGCTTAAAGATACATGGGCAAAGGTTGCAAATCGTTGAGGAAGTTTATGGCTTTTCTCGCGACAAATTTATGATTGGAGTTGATTTTTTTGGACAGCACAACAATAGCCGTCGTCATATTTGTGGCGGCTTATGCGCTTATTATCTCCGAAAAGGTGCATCGCACCATTGTTGGCATATTCGGCGCAATGTTAATGATTATTTTCGGCATCTTAGACCAAGAAACAGCCATTCATCACATTGATTTTAACACTTTGGGTCTTTTGATGGGCATGATGATTATCGTAAACGTCACAAGCGAAACGGGACTTTTCAATTTCCTGGCGATATGGGCGGCAAAAAAAGTAAAGGCTCGCCCGGTGCATCTTTTGGTGGCGTTGTCGATAATAACGGCGGTCTGCTCTGCCCTTTTGGACAACGTGACCACGGTTCTTCTTACCGTGCCTATTACCTTCAGCATCACCCAACAACTTAAAGTTGACGTAAAACCTTTTTTGATTTCCCAAATTTTGTCCTCCAACATCGGCGGCACGGCCACCCTTATCGGCGATCCGCCCAACATTATGATTGGCAGCGCGGTGGGGCTGTCCTTTATGGACTTTGTAAACAACGTAACCCTTGTGTCGATTATTATCTTCATTGTTGTGGAGGCGTTGTTGGTCGCTCTTTACGGCAGCAAGCTAAAAACGCAGCCGGAACTTCAGGACAAGGTTATGCGCCTTGACGAAACAAGCCAGATTACCGACAGTGCGCTTCTAAAAAAATGCTTGGGCGTTATCTTCTTCACCATTGGTATGTTCGTGTTGCACAGCACGTTGCACCTTGAAACCGCAACGGCGGCTTTGACGGGAGCGGGTCTTTTGCTTCTTATCACCTTTACCCGCAACGAAGCCATGATAGCCAAAGCTCTTTCCAAGGTGGAATGGTTGGCGATTTTCTTCTTCGCCGGGTTGTTCGTATTGGTGGGCGCGTTGGTGGAAACGGGCGTTATAAAGATGCTCGCCGAAGAAGCCATGAAAATCACCGGCGGCGACTCCTCCGCCACGGCAATTCTTGTTCTGTGGATGAGTGCCTTTGCTTCGGCCTTTATCGACAACATTCCCTTTGTGGCAACTCTTATTCCTCTCATTCAGGACATGGGTGCAATGGGTATGTCGAATTTGGAGCCTATCTGGTGGTCATTGGCCTTGGGCGCGTGCTTGGGCGGCAACGGTACGCTTATCGGCGCAAGCGCGAACGTGGTTGTTGCCTCCATGGCCTCCCAACGGGGCAAACCCATTTCCTTTATCGACTTTATGAAAATCGCTCTGCCGGTTATGACTCTTACCATAGCTATCAGTAACGTGTATATTTGGCTCAGGTATTTGTGAGGATGAGTGTTTCATTATTGGAACCTGCGAAAAAGTACTGCTTTTTTGCAGGTTCTTCCTAAATTAAGGAGGTTTATCATGAAAAAGAAAATTGCCGTTCTTCTTGCGGCGGTTGTGTTTGCGGCTTTGCCGAGCGCGGCGGATGCGGCGGATAAATCTGCGGGCTTGGCAAACCCCATTGTGGAGTACGAAACCTACGAGGACGCAAAAAAAGCCTTGGGATTTGCGCCGCTTTATTTGCCGAAAATCACGGGCTACGACCTTTATTATGTTTCCATAGTCGGCGGCGACTTGGCAGATTTAAGCTATCGCCGTTCGGGGCAACCAAACACGGAGATACGGGTGCGGACGGCTCTTGCTTCTGCCAACCGCAAGGACGACATCAGCGGCATTTACACCGACAAATGGACGGATTATGTTGTGAAGAAATTGCCGGTGAAGGCGTGCAAGTTGTCGGATAAAATTTTTGCCGCTCACTGGAAAAGCGACGGCTATCTCTTTTCGGTGCAAAGCGAAGGTATTTCCTATACCGAATTTATAAATTTGCTGGAAAACGGGCTTGTGGATATTGCGGTTCACTATTACCCGGTGGATAAATCTACCGTAAACACGAATTTGTGATATGAATTATCTTTTGTATATTTTGCTTGCGGGGCTTACGGCGGTCTTTGTCTTTGAAATGATTCATTCTCTTAGGCGTTCCGAGGCCGCCGCCGCCTTGGTGCGTAAATATTTCGACGACAAGGAAAACCCTGCGCTTATCGACGAAATATTTGTATACTGCAGCGGCGATTTTAAGCTTCGGCGCGTAATGACAAAGCACAACGCCCAGAAAGAGGACATTGCCCGTATTTACAACAAATTGCGGGTATGGGGCGATATAAAAAAAGGTCGTCGCTATGTGCCGATAACTTCCTTTTTTTATGTTTACGCCTTGGAATGGCTGTTGACCCACAGGGAAGTCGACGAAAAAGAAACGGCCATGAAGATGATGAATTTTTTACATATATAATCGGTGAAGAAGGATGCTCAAAAGGGTAAAAAACTTTCTGCGCCATGGCGGCGATTCATGCGATAGGGTCTGTTGCACCAAAATAGAGAACTTCGGCGTAAACATAGGCGGCAGACAGATTTTTTCCGACGTTAATATTCACATTCATTGCGGCGAACTGACGGCGATAATAGGGCCTAACGGCGCGGGGAAATCCACGCTCTTAAAAGCTATATTGGGGCAAATTCCCCACAGCGGCAAATTAAAATATGTCGATGCCAAAGACGAACGAACCGGCAAGCCGGTTTTTGGTTATGTTCCGCAGCAACTCATGTTTGACAAAAATTCTCCCGTATGCGTAAAGGATATATTCGCTGCTGCGTTAAGCCGCCTTCCCGCTTGGCTCGGCCGCACCGAAAAGACAAAAGCGGAAACCGAAAGACTTTTAGGCAGAGTAAAGGCGGAACATTTGCTTGAACGACGTTTGGGCGCGTTGTCCGGCGGCGAACTTCAGCGGGTGCTGTTGGCCTTGGCGTTAAACCCGTTGCCGGATTTGTTGCTTTTGGACGAGCCGGTGTCGGGCGTCGATCAAATGGGGCTTGATATATTCTATGAAATGGTGTCGGAGCTTCGTGACACGGAAGATATGGCTGTGATTTTAATTTCCCATGACCTGCAGACCGTTAAAAAATACGCCGACAAAGTGGTGGTTTTAAGGGACGGCAAAGCCGTTAGCGGGGAGACGGAGGAAATTTTTGCCAATGCCTCGGTTCGCAGTCTGTTTGGTTGACGCGGTTTTTTCTGTTAAAGACCTTGACAGCCCCAAAACCCCGTTGTATAATCTCATTGTATGTGGTTTTCGACTTCGATTTATACCGTGAATGTATAAATTCCGAAGGTTGGTGTTGTTGCTGGCGTAGCTCAATCGGCAGAGCAGCTGACTTGTAATCAGCAGGTTGGGAGTTCAATTCTTCTCGCCAGCTCCATTTTGTTTAATCAAGGCTTGAGTATGATTTACCAAGCCTTTTTT
>CAJOQC010000241.1 GCA_905236785.1 uncultured Selenomonadaceae bacterium | reverse complement strand
GGTGCTACGCTGAGGAGGAATGACGCAGTATGCCGGAAAAAGACCCGGCAAGGGTGCGGACGAATTATGCAGTGTTTCCTTAAAAACGACTATATAAAGGAGCGAGAACAATGAAAAAAATAATCGAACTCTTAAAAGATATACGTCCCGATGAGGATTTTGCCGCAAGCGACGATTTTATCGCCGACGGGCTTATCGATTCGGCGGATTTACAGCAACTTATGGCGCTCATTGAAACCGAGTACGGCGTGAAAATAGCCGGTACGGACATAATGCCGCAAAATTTTGCAAGCGTCGAAAGTATCGCCGATATGCTTGAAAACTACGGCGTAACGGTAAGTTAAACCGCCTCGGCATGGTGCATATTGACCATGCAACCGCCCCATGACAGCCCCACGCCGAAACCGACAAGCATGACTTTTTGCGGCTTGTCGGTTTTTTTTGCCTTCAGCAAGTCGCAAAGAGCTATGGGGATTGAGCATGACACCGTGTTGCCGTATTCGGCCACGTCGTTGTAACAGGGCAACTCCCCAAGGTTACACACCTGCCGAAGATAATTTACCATAAAGTGATTGGCTTGGTGAAAGACATAATAATCAACTTCCTCGCGGCTAATTTGCGCTTTGTTCAAAACATCTTCCACCGTGGGCGGCACCACCTTTAGGGCAAATTCCATAATCGCCGCGCCGTCCATAAACAAATTGCGGTTTGTCCGAATGTTGCCGTGTTCGTCGGCGGAAGTTTCCCTCGGCGTTTTATCGAGAGGGTGTCTTGCGCCGCCTGCGGGAACTATGAGTTTATCGAAGTTTTCTCCGTCTGTGCCGTAGGTAAGGGCGTAAATCCCCTCCGCTTTTTCTTCAACCAGCTCAACCATGGTCGCTGCCCCGCCGTCGCCGAAAAGGGGGCGGGTGGCATGGTCGTCGGGGTTTATGTATTTGCTGTAAGTTTCCCCGGTTAAAAGGAGAACTTTTTTGGCTTGCCCCGTTTCGATAAGCCCTTTGGCCAACCCCAAGCCGTAAACAAAACCCGAACAGCCCAAATTAAAATCAAGGGCGGCGCAGGTTTTCTTTAGCTTCAGTCTGTCGGCCACGATGCAAGCCGTGGTGGGCAAAAAATAATCCGGCGACTGGGTGCAAAAAAGGACAAAGTCGATTTCTTCGCGCCGCGCCCCTGCGGCAAAAATTTTTTCGGCGGCTTTAACGGCAAGGTCGGCGGCGGTTTCTCCTTCCGCCGCGATATGTCGGCGCAGTATGCCGGTTTTTTTCGTCAATCGCCCCGGCGGGTTTTCCTCACTTTGTTGCGGCAGGTGGTAGGCGATTTTGGTGATGTATGCGCTCATGCAAGATAACCTCCGTCAACCGCAAATTCCGCGCCGGTAATCCATTGCGCCGAATCCGACAACAAAAATAAAACCATGTCCGTAACGTCGTCAACCTTCCCCGCGCCCAAAAGATGCCGCGACAAAGTTTCATGGGACTCGCCGAATATACCGAGATTTTGGGTAAGAGGCGTGTCTATCCAGCCGGGCAACAGGCAATTAACGCGATGCCCTTTGCCTGAAATTTCCTTTGCCGCCGCTTTCATTCCCGCCGTCAATGCCGCTTTTGCCGCCGCATAAGCGAACATACCCTTGTCACAGGACTTTGCCGCCGCCGAGGAAAAAAGCACCGTTGCGGTATTTTTTTCGCCGTATTTGCTTTTGGTTACGAGCCGCAAAAGTTCCATTCCCGCCCAAAAACTGACATCCATTATCTGTCGCGCCATTTTTTCGTCATGGCTTTTAAGGGGCGTAAAGGCCGCAACCCCCGCCGCATGAACCGCGCCGGAAAATTTTTGCCCGCTTTTGTTCACAAAAAGGGCCATGGCATTGTTAAGCGCGTCGGCAACGGTTACGTCTGCCGTCGCCGTAATGATATTGCTTTCCTGTTGCGCTTTTAATTTTGCCAAGCGTTCCTTGTTTCGCCCTACGGCAAGCACTTTTGCTCCCGACAATGCCAAACGCAACGCCACATCCTGACCCATGCCGCTTGACGCGCCCGTGACAATGTAGGTTTTGCCCGAAAAATCAAATACAGCGCGGCTCATATTATTGTACCAAGGCGAATAAATCGCCAACGGACTGCGCTTTTTTCAGCGCATCGCGGTCAAACGCCTTGCCATTGGCCGCCAAAAAACCGCCGAAGGCGACAAAGCTCAAAGAGTCCCATTCTTCGACGGATTTTAACGGTGTGTCTAATGTCAGCTCGCTATCGGTGTCCAAAATGTTTTCCTTTAGTTTTTGCAGAAATTCTTTTTCGTCCATGGTATTCTCCGAAATTTAATTTATACCTAAAGGGCATCTCTAAAAACTCGCTTTTATACCTCCTCCCGTCGGCTTCGCCGACACCCTCCTCCAAGAGGAGGGCTGATTTAAGCC
>CAJOQC010000240.1 GCA_905236785.1 uncultured Selenomonadaceae bacterium | reverse complement strand
GGAGTTTTTAGAGGTTGCCTATTGTCGATTGCGTTCTTTCAATGCTCTTTCCATGTCGCGCTTGGCAACTTTTTTTACTAAGTCTTGACGTTTGTCATAATTATGCTTGCCGCTTGCCAAGGCCAATTCCATTTTTGCGCGTCCCTTTTTGAAATAAATTTTAAGGGGAATAAGGGTGAAGCCCTTTTCGCGGGTTTTGCCGAACAATTTGTTTATTTCCCCTTTATGCATAAGAAGTTTTCGCGGTCGCAAAGGGTCATGATTAAAAATATTGCCCTGTTCATAGGGGCTGATGTGCATATTGCGGACAAAAATTTCGCCGTTTTTTATTTCCGCATAGCTGTCCTTTAGGTTTGCTCGGCCGTTTCGCAGGGATTTTACTTCCGTCCCCGCCAAGGCAATCCCCGCCTCGTATGTTTCGTGAATAAAATAATCATGCCGCGCCTTGCGGTTTTCGCAAGCGATTTTTATGCTCTCGTTTTTCTTTCCCATAGCCCATATATGTCGAGCGGTGTTACTGCCCGACACCTCCAGCCGAAGTAATTTTTCCTTCGGACTTTTTAACAATGTTTTGTGTGGAAGCCGATTGTTAAATTTATAACTCCGCCGTCAAAAAATCGGCGGCGCATATAAAAACATAATCCCTTTCGCAGTCAACCGGCAAAAGATGCCCGGATTTTTTTAAGCGACAAATCCTGTTCTTGTCGCCCCCCAAATGCTCAAAAATGTACTGTGCGCTTTTGGGGTCGGCGGTCTTGTCGTTGTCGCTGTGCATGATAAGAGTCGGCGAAGTGACGGCGGCAAGATTTATCTTTACTTTCGCGATTACGTCCAACAGCTCATGAACGCAAACAAGGGGCATTTTGCGGTAGGTGTTGTTTACCGCCGCCGGAACATTTTTTAGTTTGCGCCGCGCCTTTGGGTAGAAAACTCCCGACACTTCTTCTCGTGGCGGCAGAAGGCGTATGTTTAACTCTTCGGAAATAAAAATCGGCGCGGCCAACGTGATGACCCGCTCTATATCTTCTTCCATTGCCAACATAAGCGCGAGCAAGCCGCCCATGGAATGACCGATTACCGAAATTTTTTTTGCGGCTCCCGTCAACAAAGCGTAGCCGTCCCGCACGGAGTCAAACCAATCTTCGGCGGTGGTGTGGGACATATCCTCGGCGGTCGTGCCATGCCCGGCAAGTCTTACGCCCAAAACAGTAAAGCCCTTGGCGTTTAGAAACTGCCCCATAAGCAAAAGTTCGGCGGGAAGCCCCGTAAACCCATGAACGAGCAACACCCCATGAGATCCGCCCGGCAAAAAGAAGGGTTCTGCTCCCGGCAATATCATACAAAATGTTCCTTTCGCAAAAAATTATGATGTCATTTTCGCAATAACAATTGTTATACCGGCGAAAATAACGGCAAATACCACCGTCACCCGCGCCAAGAGCGCATCCATGCCGCGAGCCTTGCCGCTAAAGACCGTGTCGCCGCCGCCGTCCATGCCGCCCATGCCGCTTGACTTCGGCTCTTGGCCGAGTATCGCCGCAATAAGTATTATAGCCACCAAGGCATCAATCACCATTAAAACCGTAAGCAAAACAATTCCTCCCATTAAATTTGTCACGGTTGTTATTCTAAACGTATTTTCTTTGCTTGGCAAGAAGTTTATTACAGATATTGCCTTTTTTTCCGCAAAAGCCCTTGATTTTTCTATGGTTTTCTGTTAATCTCTTTGAAGCGACCGCGACAGCGGCCAAGAAACGTTTTTCTAAGGAGGATTCACTACATTGAACAAAAGTGAGCTTGTGGCGAATGTCGCCGAAAAATCAGGTCTTACCAAAAAAGATGCCGAAAAAGCCATCAACGCTTTTTATTCCACCATTGAGTCGGCATTGGTCGAGGGCGACAAAGTTCAGCTTATCGGCTTTGGCACTTTTGAAGTGAAAACACGGGCAGCCCGCAAAGGCAGAAACCCTCAAAACGGACAGGAAATCGACATTCCCGAGTCCAAAAACCCTGTATTTAAGGCCGGCAAGGCATTAAAAGATGCCGTAAACTAAGATTAAACGGCAAGAACGACCAGAACGCGTCGGCATAACATTTGCCGATGCGTTTTTATTATTATGGACAGCAAAAAAAATAAAACAATATTGATAACCGGCGGCACAAGCGGCATCGGTTTGGCGACGGCAAAAATTTTCGTCAAAAACGGGGCGCGGGTTGTCATCGCGGGGCGAAGCAACGAACGTGGCGCGGCAGCGTTAAAGGAGTTTTCCGCCGAAGAAATTTGCCGCGTGAAGTTTTTGCCGACGGATGTTGCCGACGTTGCTTCATGCGACAAATCGGTTTATGAGGCGGCGCGGATTTTTGACGGCAAAGCGCAATTAGACGCGCTTATAAATTCGGCGGGAGAATAT
The DNA here is from genome assembly GCA_905236785.1 of uncultured Selenomonadaceae bacterium. Classification (GTDB taxonomy): domain Bacteria; phylum Bacillota; class Negativicutes; order Selenomonadales; family Selenomonadaceae; genus CAJORE01. The sequence continues at coordinate 2,874 of CAJOQC010000240.1, read as the reverse complement.
GTTGAGGGCGCTATTGGCGATGTGACGGAAGAAATGTTTTACAAAATAACCGACGTAAATGTTAAAGGAACTTTTTTCATGTGTCGGGCGGCTCTGCCGTATTTGGAAAAAAACGGCGGCGCAATTATAAACGTGGCTTCCGACGCGGGGCTTCGCGGCAATTATTTTTGCTCGCTCTATTGCGCCGCCAAGGGCGCGGTGGTTGCTTTCACCCGCGCCTTGGCATTGGAGGAAGCAAGGTTTAATGTGCGGGTAAATTGCGTCGCGCCGGGGGACATAATGACACCTATGACGGAAAAGCAACTGCAACAGTCCGCAGATTATAACGCGGCGTTAAAGGAAATGGCGTCGGTTTATCCCTTGGGGCGCATCGGCACGGCGGCGGAGGCTGCGGCGGCGATAGCGTTTTTGGCATCGGATTCGGCCTCCTTCATAACCGGCGCAATTCTTTCCGTTGACGGCGGCTTGACGGCATAAGCTATGAAAAAAATATTGATAATGACCGCATCGGTTGGCTCGGGGCATACGAAGGCCGCCCAAGCGGTAAAGGAAGAATTGCAAAAATATTCGACGGCGGACATTGTAACCGTAGATTTTATGGCGCGGGAAACATCGGCGTTAAATTGGTCGCTTAAAATGTTGTACCTAAAAATGCTCGCCGTCGTCCCCAACATCTACGATATTTTTTACAAAGCCTCCGCAGGCGGCGCAGGGGGGGCTTTCGGGCAACATTTGGTAGGCTCCTTTATGTACGCCTCCATGAAGAAAATAATCGCCGAGCATAAGCCCGACGCAATAGTTTGCACACACCCCTTCCCCGCAGGCGCGGCATCAAAGGCAAAAGAACAAGGTGCAAAATTTTTTTTGGCGACGATAATGACGGATTATTCCCTTCATAAACTTTGGGTATACAAAGGGACGGATTTTTATTTTACCGCTACGGAAAAAATGCGCGACGAACTAAAGGCTTTAGGCTTAGAAAAAAACAAAAGCGCATCTTGCGGCATACCCATAACCGCCGCCTTTGCCCACTTGGTTCGCCGACGGGAAACGCCGCCCAATATTTTGATAATGGGCGGCGGCTTGGGGCTTGGTGGCATAAAAAACACCATGCACTCTTTGGCGAAAACCAAACGAAACCTAAAAATAACCGTTGTTGTCGGGAAAAACGAAAAATTGAAGGAAGAACTTAAAAATGCGGCGCAAACTTCGCGCCATGAGATTGAAGTTTTGGGTTATACGGACAAAATCGCCGAACTTATGAGCAGCGCAACCGTTGTTGTGACAAAACCAGGCGCACTCACCGTCAGCGAAGCCTTTGCCGCAGGCGCGCCCCTTGTTCTTCATGAGCCGATACCCGGACCTGAAACGGACAACGCCCGTTATGCCTCCCGTTGCGGCGCGGCGGTGTGGGACAAAAGGGCAGATGTCGGAGAGTTGGTCGAAGGACTTATGGATGACCCCGCAAAACTTGCCGCCATGGAAAAAGCGGCTCGCGCCCTTTCAAGGCCGCAAGCCGCCAAAGATATTGCCGCGATATTGGCGGAAAAAATCGGTTTATGATATTTTGCTCCAGTCCCGCTCCATGGCGCGGATGGTGTTTTCCCGCGAGCCGAAAGCGGTGAGGCGAAAATAGCCTTCTCCGCATGGCCCAAAACCTGCGCCGGGCGTGCCGACAATGTTACATTTATGCAAAAGCAAATCGAAAAATTCCCACGAAGAAATATTTTCGGGGGTTTTTAGCCAGATATATGGAGCGTTTACGCCGCCGTAAACGGCAAAGCCGTTTTTTGCCAGATTTTCGCGAATGATACGGGCATTTTCCATGTAATAGGCGATTGTTTCCTTCACCTGCTTTTGCCCCTCCGTCGAATACACGGCCGCCGCCCCGCGCTGGACAATGTAGGCAGTGCCGTTAAATTTTGTGGTGTGTCGGCGATTCCACAGCTTGTTAAAAGAAACTTTCGCGCCGTCCTTATCTTTGCCGAACAAATTTTTCGGCACTACGGTGTAGCCGCAACGAGTGCCGGTAAAGCCCGCAGTCTTGGAAAAAGAGCGAAATTCGATGGCCACCTCTTTTGCGCCGTCAATTTCGTAAACGGAGCTTGGAACGTCACTTTCGGTTATGTACGCGGCGTAGGCGGCGTCAAAAAGTATCACGGCGTCGTTCCGGCGGGCATAGTTTACCCATTTGGCGAGGTCGGCGCGGGAAAGGGCTGTGCCTGTGGGGTTATTGGGGCAACAAAGATAAATCATGTCAACCCTTTCGGTTGGCAAGTCCGGGGAAAAATTATTTTCGGCCGTGCATGGCAGGTAGGTAACGCCGGCAAAACGCCCGTCCTCTTGAAGATCGCCCGTTCGCCCCGCCATGACGTTGGTGTCAAGGTACACGGGGTAAACAGGGTCGGTGACGGCCACTTTGCACGTCGGCGAAAAAATTTCCTGTATATTGCCCGTGTCGCTTTTGGAGCCGTCGCTGACAAAAATCTCGTCCTCGGCTATATCAATGCCTTTTGGCGCATAATTGCGGGCGATTATTTCCCGGGTCAAAAATTCGTAGCCTTGCTCCGGACCATAGCCGCGAAAAGTTTTTTCGTCGGCCATTTCGTCGGCGGCTTTATGAATGGCCGCTATTACGGCAGGGGGCAACGGCCGCGTTACATCGCCTATGCCCAGGCGGATAATGTCGGCGGAGGGATTTTTTTCTTTGTAGGTTGCCACGCGCTTGGCTATTTCCGAAAAGAGATAGCTGCCGGGTAATTTTTCGTAATTATCGTTTATTCGTGCCATAGTTTTCTCCTTTGATTCAAAAGAAAAGCAAGCATTAGCTTGCGGCTTTTCAATTAAAATTATCCGATTTTAATTGAAAATCAG
>CAJOQC010000239.1 GCA_905236785.1 uncultured Selenomonadaceae bacterium | reverse complement strand
GGGGAGGCTTGGGATTCCTGCCTCCCCTCTTGGGGAGGTGCCCGCAGGGCGGAGGGGTTCAGACGAAAAATGGAGTTTTTAGAGGTTTCCTAAAGATAAAAGGAGCAAAAATTTGAGTAACAGCGGGCATATTACCTTTTCGGACGGGGCGGCGGCGTTTGCGGTGTTGGGGGCGAACGACCGGCATTTGTCCGAATTTGCCAAGGCCTTTGATTGCAAGATAATGAGCCGCGGGGGCAAGGTGGAGTTTGTCGGCAAGGACGCAAGCCTTGCCCAAAAGGCCTTGGGGCAACTAAAATACCTTTTTGAGCAGGGCGGGCAGATAACCCCGACGGAGGTGCGTTTTTGCATAAACCGCGTTCTAAAAGGAGAAGATACGCCCTTTGCCGCCGACACCATAATGGTGACGGCAAAGGGGCGGCACATACGCCCCAAGACCGACGGCCAAGCCCGCTATGTGGCCGCCATCGCCGCCAACGACGTTGTTTTCGGCATAGGCCCTGCCGGCACAGGCAAGACCTATTTGGCCACGGTGATGGCGGCGGCGGCGTTGCGGAAAAAACGAGTGGAGCGGATAATTTTGACCCGACCGGCGGTGGAGGCGGACGAACATTTGGGCTTTTTGCCCGGCGACTTGCAAGAAAAGGTAGATCCGTACCTGCGGCCTCTTTATGATGCCTTGCAGGATATATTCGGCCTTGAGTTGTATCAAAAGTTTATTGCCCGGGGGATAATAGAAATCGCGCCTTTGGCGTATATGCGGGGGCGTACCCTTTCCGACGCCTTTATAATTTTGGACGAAGCGCAAAACACCACCGCCAAACAGATGAAAATGTTCTTGACGCGGCCGGGGTTTAACTCGAAAATGGTGATAACCGGCGATTTAACCCAAACGGACTTGCCGAAAAACACCCCCGGCGGGCTAAAGACGGCCTGCGAAGTGTTGCGGGGGGTAAAGGGCATAGCCGTCTGCGACCTAACCGGGGAGGACGTGGTGCGCTCCCCCTTGGTGGGGCGCATCATCGCCGCCTATGATGCCTATGAAGGGAGAAATAAGGAGGCGTAATTTTGCATAGCAGTGACGTAACGCGGTTCAGACTGGGGGAATTGTTTTGCGGGCCGGGGGGATTGGCCTATGCCGCCACGACAGCAAAAATAAAAAACCCTCAATACAAAATTGTTCACAAATGGGCAAATGACTGCGATTTTGATACTTGCCGTACTTACACGCGCAATATTTGCCCCGACGATCCTTTGAGCGTTTTTTGTGACGACGTGCGAAATCTCAATATTGATACTCTTGGGGACATAGATGCCTTTGCTTATGGCTTTCCATGCAACGATTTTTCCGTCGTCGGTGAACAAAAAGGCTTTGACGGCAATTTTGGCGGGCTTTATACTTACGGAATACGGGTGCTTAACAAATATCGTCCCCTTTGGTTTTTGGCCGAAAACGTGGGCGGCATAAAAAGCGCCAACGACGGCATGGCCTTCAAAAAAATTCGCGAAGATATGATTGCCGCCGGATATCGACTTTACCCCAATTTGTATAAATTTGAAGAATACGGCGTCCCCCAGGCTCGGCATCGCTTGATTATTGTCGGCATACGCGAAGATATACCCTGTGAATTTAAGATACCATCCACTGCACCGTATACAGAGGCGGACGTATCCTGCCGGACGGCAATGGAAACGCCGCCCATAAAAAGCGACGCCCCCAACAACGAACTCACGCGCCAGTCCGCCATAGTGACCGAAAGATTGAAATATATAAAACCGGGGCAGAACGCCTTTACTGCCGAATTGCCCGAAGAACTGAAATTAAATGTAAAAGGGGCAAAAATAAGCCAGATTTATAAACGATTGGATCCCGACAAACCCGCCTACACCGTGACAGGTTCCGGCGGCGGCGGTACGCATATTTACCATTATCGGGAAAATCGCGCCCTTACCAACCGCGAACGGGCGCGGCTTCAAACTTTCCCCGACAGCTATGTGTTTGAAGGCTCCAAAGAATCCGTGCGAAAACAAATAGGCATGGCCGTTCCTGCCAGGGGCGCAAGAGTTATATTTGAGGCTATATTAAAAACCTTTGCCGGGGAAAAATACGCGAGCATGGAGAGCAATATAAATGAAAAGATGTAATTATTGGTATACAATTATTTAGCAAAAATAGGAAGATACAGCGAATATAACCTTCCGATTGCTTTTTTCTCTTACATTGCCGGTGGCTTTATATCCACAATCGACAGGCAAATTGCCGCCATAGCCAAAGATGCAAAAGTTCACGGCTCGGCAATAACCGTCGCCGCCTTCATAAAAATGACTGAAACCCACATCGAAAAGCAGTACACTCATAAAGTGTTAAGAGAAATTTTTGGTATTGACCGACAAATTATGATAAATGATATATAGGGCATCTCTAAAAACTCTTTTTATACCTCCTCCCGTCGGCTACGCCGACACCCTCCTCCAAGAGGAGGGCTGATTTTAAGCCTCCCCTCTTGGGGAGGTGGCAGC
>CAJOQC010000238.1 GCA_905236785.1 uncultured Selenomonadaceae bacterium | reverse complement strand
CACCACTACGCTTCGTCGTCATTCCTTGTCTGCCGAAAAAATCCCTCGGCAATGGCACGAACTCATTTATGCAGTGTTTCCTTAAGGTTCTTTTGACAACAAATTATTGTGTTCTTTCTCCTTTTGGGAAATGGGTCTGCCAAAGTTTGGGCTACAAACTTTGGCAGACTTTTTGGTTTTTTAATCACTTTCCGTACAATAATTTACAACTTTCGGGCATCTCTAAAAAAGGTCAGCATAAACATATTGCACCGTCAATATAATTATGCTATAATGAACAATAAATGAACAGATACTCATATATTCTTTAGTGGAGGAAGTTACAATGAAAAAAACTTACAAAATCGAAGTTGACTGTGCAAATTGCGCTAATCTTATGGAAGAAGCGGCCAACAAAACCGACGGCGTTAAAAATGCTGTGGTAAATTTTATGGCTCTAAAAATGACTGTTGAGTTTGTCGAGGGCGCAGACATAAACGCCGTAATGAAAACCGTTCGCGAAAATTGCCGAAAAGTTGAGGACGAATGTGAAATTTACTTTTGATATACAGTAAAGGCAAAAGACAATGAACAAAAAGCAAAGGCAAAATCTAATTCGCATAGCGATTACGGCAATTATGCTGACAGCACTTCATTTTGTTTCTTTTGACAGCTGTTGGCGATTTCCGGGCTATTTTGCGTCCTACATACTGATAAGTTACGATATTATCCGCAAGGCTTTTAACGGGATAAAAAACAAACGTCCCCTTGACGAAAATCTTTTGATGACCGTTGCCTCGGTGGGTGCTTTCGTTTTGGCTGCTTGTGAGAGCGGAGATTACACCGAAGCCGTGGCGGTAATGCTTTTTTATCAAATCGGCGAATTATTTCAAAGTTACGCCGTAGGCAAAAGCCGACAGAGTATCAGCAGTCTTATGGATATTCGCCCCGATTATGCAAATATCGAGAAAGACGGGCAAATTATACGGGTAGACCCCGACGAAGTTGCTATAGGCTCCATTATTGTGGCGAAGCCGGGGGAAAAAATACCCATTGACGGTGTAGTGACAGAAGGACGAGCCGACCTTGACACCGCAGCCTTGACGGGCGAAAGCATACCGACGAACGTAACCGTGGGCGACAGCGTTATAAGCGGCGCAATAAACACCAACGGCGTATTAAAAATACGCACCGAAAAGGAATTTGGCGAATCCACCGTATCAAAGATTTTAGACCTTACGGAAAACGCCGGTTCGCGAAAGGCAAAATCCGAAGAGTTCATAGCCAAATTTGCCCGTATATATACGCCGGCCGTCGTATTGGGCGCAATTGCCCTTTTCATTTTACCGCCGATTTTTTCAATAATTTCGCAAAATGAACCACAGTGGAACGTGTGGCTTTATCGCGCTTTGACATTTTTGGTTATAAGTTGTCCTTGCGCCCTTGTAATCAGTATCCCTTTAAGTTTTTTTGCCGGTATAGGCGGGGCAAGTCGCAAGGGCATATTGGTTAAAGGCTCAAATTTTTTTGAAACTCTGGCCAAGGTTGATGTTGTTGTTTTTGATAAAACAGGCACGCTCACCGAAGGCAAGTTCGATGTGACGGCTGTTCACTCCGACCGTATGACGGAAAAGGAACTTTTGCATATTGTTGCCCATGTGGAAGCCAACAGCAATCACCCGATAGCCGCGCCGCTTAAGAATGCTTATCCCCACATAGGAGACGGTTGCGACGTTGCCGATATTGAGGAAATGCCTGGTCTTGGAATAAAAGCAACGGTAAACGGCAAAAAAGTTTTTGTCGGCAACGATAAACTGATGAAACAAATAGGCGCAAATTATCATGAATGTCATCGCGCCTCCGAAGGCACGGTTATTCATGTCGCCGACAACGACTATTTAGGCCATGTGTTAATCACCGATATTGTTAAGCCTAATTCGGTAAAGGCTATTGCTGAATTAAAACAAATCGGCGTAAGGCAAACGGTTATGCTTACGGGCGACAACAAAACCGTGGCGAAAAAAATAGCCGCCGCCCTTAACATTGATGAAATAAAAAGCGAGCTTCTGCCTACGGATAAAGTTTCGATTTTGGAGGAGATAATAAATTCCAATGCAGGGAAAACAGCTTTTGTGGGCGACGGCATAAATGATGCGCCTGCGCTGTCCCGCGCCGATGTAGGCATTGCCATGGGCGCGTTGGGTTCGGATGCGGCAATCGAAGCCGCCGATGTTGTGCTTATGGATGACGATCCGTTAAAAATCGTAACCGCCGTAAAAATAGCGCGTAAATGTTTGGGCATCGTTCAGCAAAACATAGTCTTTGCTCTTGCCGTAAAATTCGCCTGTCTTATACTTGGGGCGGTCGGCATTGCAAATATGTGGTTGGCGATTTTTGCCGACGTAGGTGTTATGATACTTGCAATATTAAACGCCATACGCGCCATGTTTGTAAAAGACTGTTAAAGAAGCACAATTTCTACGGCAAATATGTTGCAAAAATTTGATACAGCCGCGCCTGCGGCACGTCTGACGTCTCATAATATCTACGTAAGAAATAAAAATTCTGACTTAAGGTAACCTCTAAAAACCCCTCCGTCAGCCCTGCGGGCTGCCACCTCCCCTTTCAGGGGAGGCTTAAAATCAGCCCTCCTCTT
>CAJOQC010000237.1 GCA_905236785.1 uncultured Selenomonadaceae bacterium | reverse complement strand
GGGGGCGGAGGAATTATGCAGTGCTTCCTTAATCCAATCCGCGCCAAACTTTTCAAATCGTCCTTAAAGTCTATTGCAATTTACGTCTTTGATAATTTATCTTTTTTCAAAAAAAGATAAATTATCAATCTTCAATCCCCCGCCGCGCCATGATGCCTTGGCGGTAATAATGCTTTACCTCTTGCATATCCGTCACAAGGTCGGCGCGGTCGATTAACCATGGCGGCGCGTTCCGCCCGGTGCAGATTATTTCGCGGTCAACCCCGTCGGCCTTTAATCCGTCAAAAAAATTTTCGACTTCGCGGCGGGATAGCAGCCCAAAGAACAAGGCGACGTTTACTTCGTCCAAAATTATAACGTCGAACCCCGTGGCCAAATTGCCCGCGTGTTTTAGCCCTTCGCCCATCAGTTTTACATAATCGGCGGGGGGCTTTCCTTTGGGGAAAATCACCACGTCGCCCCACTTTGCCCGTTCTTCCTCCGCTATGGTATTTTCTTCGGCGATAAAAAAAGGCTTGCCCGTGGTTTCAAGGAGCAAATTTGGGGAAAATTTTCGCAAAATTTCCTGCTCGCTGTAGTATAGGCTTTTCATAAACTGCATTATGTAAACCTTCTTCCCCGCGCCCAACGCACGAAGGGCAAGACCCAACGCCGCCGTGGTCTTGCCCTTGCCGTTTCCCGTATATACCTGTAACATTCTTCACGCCTCGACATAGAGAGCTTTTACCATTATGTTTATTTCGCGAACCATAAGCCCCGTCATAAACTCCACCGCATCCCGCACCCGCTCCTGAGTTTCCTTAATAAGCGTCGGGATGTGATTGCCGTAGGTGAGGATGACTTCGCAGGAAATGTTAAGCCCTTGGTCTTCGTCGCCTTTTTTCATGCGGCGAACGCTAATCTTGCTCACCTTGCTGACGAAAGTCTTCGCCCTCATAACCGCCTTTACGATAGCTTTTATCGCCGAATCGTCGATAATAAGTTTGCCGTAATAGCTAAACACCGGCCGCACGATTGATTTTTCGCCCAAACGGCGGCGGCTGGCGGTGGGGCGCTTAAAAAGAGATTGCAACGGGTCAATGAGAAAGCCGGAAAAATGAGGCTTTAATTCAATCGTCGGCACGGGGATTATGTGTTTGCCCTCTTTTAGGCGATAAAACCGCGCCTTGGCCATTTCCGCTTTTGAGGCAATGTCTTCAATGTGAATAATCGTGGATATGGGCGGCAAGTCAAGGGATTTTGAAATTTTATGAATCATGTTTTCGCTCGTACCCAAAATAAGAATACGATGAGGCCGCACTTTTTGAATAGCCTCCCGCACTTCGTCGGCATGGCCCGGCAAAACAAAAATAGCCCGCCGCACGGCCATTATTTTGCTCTGTTCCTTCTTGGCCGAAGACCCGGCAACAATTTTGCCGTCCTTTATCAAAATTCCGTCGTCGATTATGGCATCCGCGCCATGCTGTTTGGCAACCATAAGGGCGCGATGGCTTTTACCCGTGCCGCTCGGCCCCACCAAGGCAATAACGTCCATAAAACACGCTCCTAATGTTTTTCGTCGCGATAAAACTTTTCGGCTATCTCGTCGGGGACTGTAAATGCGCCAAGGTCTATGGCGTGCCGCGCCGTAAACCCGTGAAAATCCGAGCCGCCCGACGGCAAAAGATTATATTTTGCGGCAAGAGCCGAATATTTCTTTACGTCCTCTTCGGTATGCTCCGGGTAATAAACCTCCAACCCATCTAAGCCCATCTCGATGAGGGACACCACCTTTTCGTCGTCCTTCACCAATTTTGGATGAGCCAACACCGCCGCGCCGCCGGCTTTTTTTATGAGGGAAATAATTTCCTCCGCCGTCAGTCGGTAATGGGGGACATAGGCGGGTTTTCCCCTGTCCAAAAGTTTATCGAAAGCCTCGCGCACCGTGGCGAATGCGCCCTTTTTAACCAAGGCGCGGCCGATATGGGAGCGGCTTATGGCCTTAGAGTCGCCCGCAATGGTCAAAATATCCGTCTCGCTCACGGAGTAGCCCAGGGCTTTTAATTTTTCGGTTATCTCGGTGAAACGTGTCCACCGCGCTTCGCTTACGTCGTTTAGTTTTTCTATGAGTTCACTGTGATAAATGTCGATGTTGTAGCCTAAAATGTGAACTTCATGGTCGGGGTCTTGGGCGCTCATTTCGATGCCGGGGACAATGTTTATCCCTTTGGCGGGGTAAAGTCCGTTTTCGTAGAGATGCGCGATGCCTTCAACCGTGTCATGGTCGGTTATGGCAATATATTTAAGCCCCAAATGTTTAGCCATGCTCACAATTTCTTCCGGGGAGGTTTTGCCGTCGGAAAAACTTGTGTGAATATGAAGATCGCCGGGCATAATATTAACCTCAGAGTGTAAGTTGTAAGTGATTGATATAAACTGACGGTATTATTCGACGCAAAAAAAAAAATTCCTGCCGCAAAACCGACAATGAATTTATTGCGCCGATTATTTATTTTCATGGGGCGGCAGGAAAATATCCGCCCTTCGTCAAATATTTTTTGTCGTTGCTGTTATAAAGAGAGAATTGCTAAAAAGAACGCATAAGGCAACCTCTAAAAACTCCCTCCGTCAGCCCTGCGGGCTGCCACCTCCCTCCAAGAGGGAGGCTTAAATCAGCCCTCCTCT
>CAJOQC010000236.1 GCA_905236785.1 uncultured Selenomonadaceae bacterium | reverse complement strand
CTAAAAACTCCCTCCGTCAGCCCTGCGGGCTGCCACCTCCCTCCAAGAGGGAGGCTTAAAAAAGCCCTCCTCTTGGAGGAGGGTGTCAAAAAGCCGACGGGAGGAGGTATAAAAGCGAGTTTTTAGAGATGCCCATAAATTAGTTCGGCCATTACCGAAAAAAGGCCGGGGTGCGGATGAACTTTGCAGTGCTTCCTAAAATCACGGCCAGTTTTTTATGCCCAAAATTTTTCGTTGCTCAAGAACATATTCATCTATGGCGCGGTTGCGTTCCTCTTGGCTCATGGTTTCGGGCAAATTTTCGCGGAAAACCCGGGTGCGATTGCCAAGCTCCACGTGTTTCATAAAATCAAGTTCGTCTTTCTCGGCTTTTTTTCGTACTTCTTCCGGGGCATCTTCCGCCGCCCAATAAGTTTTGTCGTCTTTCCAACGTTCATAGCTGTCTTTGTCGTCCTTGACGATTTCCAAAAAGTCGGCTATCGTTTCCACTTTGTTAAACTCCGACGGTTTTGCCGTGGGGGGCGTGTAATGCTCTTGGGGCGGATTTGCGGGCGCAACGTAATTTGCAACGTAATTTGTCGGCGAATTTGTTTCGGCGGCTGTCTCTTCGGCAGGTTGCCGGGTTGTTGCGGGGGCAGTGTCTTGAGGCGCGGTTATTGTTTCTTCTTGGGCGGAAATCTCTTGGGGCGCAGTTGTTGCTTCTGTTGCTTCTTCGGCGGCGATTTTTTCTTCGACGGCAGGCGGCGCAATTTCCTCCTGCACAGAAATTGCGTTATTACTTTGCGGCATCATCATCGCGAAGAAAACGACGACGGTTGCGGCTACGGCGACAAGTTTTTTCCGTTTTGCAAAAGCTCTGCGAAATTTTACGGCGCGACGCAATTCATGCAAATTTTGATACCGTCTGTTCGGATCGATTTCCGTACATTTGTCGATAATCTTGTTTAAGTAACCCGTATATACTTCGGGCAGGGCTTTTCTTATGGTTATTCCGACGGAATAGATGTCGCTTCTTGCGTCTGTTTGCCCATAGCCGAACTGCTCAGGCGGCGCGTAGCCCTTTGTGCCTAAATGGGTCGTGTCCTCGTCGGCGTGGTCTTTCACCATGCGCGCCGCGTCAAAATCTATCAGTCGAATGATGCCGCCGCTTTGCAAGATAAGGTTTGACGGCTTTATGTCGCGATGTATTATGCCTTGCTCATGAATAGGCGACAAGCCTTGGCAAAGTTGCAGAAGAATGTCCCCGGCTTCCTCCTCCGTTAAATACGCCTTACCTTCGATACGTTCAAAAAGGGATTCGCCATGAACATATTCCTCAATAATTATGGTTTCGCCGTCGGTTTCAAAAACGTGCATAATACGAGGGCAAAGAGGATAATTTTTTTCTTTCAGCGTCTTGTAAGGAAGGCCCGTAAAGCGGACGCGCTTTAACACGGCAAAACGGCCGCGTTCGTTCGTCGTCAGCCACACTTCGCCTTTGTCGTCGCTCTTTAGCTTTTGCAATTTGGAAAAGGCAGTGTTTATATAATTTTCTACGTCGACATCCATAAAATCACCCGCAAATCGAGGATAACAATGAAGAAAAGCACCGAAGAATTAACAAACGAACTCCGCGAGGCCGGGGGCTTAGAGGGGTTTATCGTCAAAAATCATGAGCAGTTTCGCCGCTACACTCTATCCGAATATTTGCAACATTTGCTTGAGGAAAAGCATTTGAGCAAAGCGGAAATAATCGCAAAATCGGGTTTAGATCAAATCTACGCCTATCATATATTCGCCGGACGCAAAAAAAATCCTTCGCGCAACAAAGTTATTGCCCTTGCCCTATCAATGGAACTGACCCCCGAAGAAACACAGTATCTTTTGTATTATGCCGGGGCGGAAGGTCTTTATGTGCGTTCTTCCCGGGACAGCGTGCTATGGTATGCGCTAAACAACCGTTTGGGGGTTGCGGCGGCGCAAAATTTACTCCAAAAAACCGATGAAGATTTACTTTTTTGATACTTCAGCTCTTGAACCATCGGCTCAAAAGTAAAGCGATTGTCAGCTTGCGGCACTTCAATTAAAGGGCATCTCTAAAAACCCCTCCGTCAGCCCTGCGGGCTGCCACCTCCCCTTTCAGGGGAGGCTTGGGATTCCTGCCTCCCCTCTTGGGGAGGTGCCCGCAGGGCGGAGGGGTTCAGACGAAAAATGGAGTTTTTAGAGGT
>CAJOQC010000235.1 GCA_905236785.1 uncultured Selenomonadaceae bacterium | reverse complement strand
TTTTTAGAGATGCCCTTTATGGGATTTCGTTTTGATTTTTCACCACGGCGGCGTGTTTTTTTATTTCGTCGATTCTAAGTTCCATGTCAAGTTGTTCCTTGTGCAGGGATTCGGCGGTTTCAAATTCGGCGTTGTCGTTGTTCTTCACGGCGACGGCGTAATGATCCCACATTTTTGCCGCCAAGTCCAAGGAACGCAGGCGAAGATTCCCCAAGTAAGTTGCGCCGCCTTTTGCCGGGGAGTTCTCGATTTGTTGGCGGATTTTCTTTAATGTCGGTATCGTTTCTTTGGTCAAAAGATTAAACAGCTTGTTCTTTTGCTCGTCGGTCATGTCCCGAACGGGTACGGCAGACATGGCTACAAATTTTTCCTTGTTTGCCCGCATTTTTTCGTTTGCGTCATCCATGATGCCTTTCGTTGCGGCGATATATTCATCGATGTCTTTAACCGCCGACACGGCAACGGCATCAAGGTATGCTTTGTAATTTGTTATATGGATTGCCTGCCAACCTTCTTCGTTCTTTTCCAAGGTAACAAGAAGGGTAAAGGGCGTGTCGGTGTTTGTTTCCCGCACGTTAATTTCCGCCGTGGCGCGGTTGCCGTTTGTTTCCGGGTTGCCCATGGAAACAAACTCTGTGCTTTTCATAAGGCTTCGTTCCAAAAAAATCTCGTAGTCAATGCCGAGCTGCCGCCCTTTAAGCACGTCAAGCCCTTTAGGTTTGCTCCAGCGGTTTTCGCCTATTTTGGTCAACACTGTTTCTTGCATACCCGCCGAAAGTTGGGGCTTTATGAGAACATAAAACTTTTCAAACAAAACCCGGGTTTGGGGTGGCAATGTTTCGTCGTGGGCGAACAAGTCCACCGTCAAATCGTCGTAGGCGTGCATGGTTATTAAGTCCAAGTTGACATAGCGGGCGAACTTTTCGCGGTCGTTGTCCGTTGCCGCCGCCACAATTTCTTCAAGGGCGTGTTCGGGGGTTTTGGCGTACAACCCGAAGTACCAAAACGCCGTGCCAATAGCCGCCGCCACAATGACAAACAAAAACATAAACTCCTGCTCGCGTCTGTCCCGCCGCCGCCGCAATTTCCTCTGCCAAGTATAATCGTCCATAATTCCTCAATTCGTAAAATATTTATTTTTCCGCCGCCGCAGTAAATCTTGATTACTGCGTAAGAAAGGCAAAGAGCAGAGCCGTAGCGGCAAAATACGGCCCGTAGGCTATGTATTCCCCTCGTTTGGTTTCCCCAAAAAGAAGGGCAAAGACGGCGGCAAAACCGCCAAGCACCGTGGCGCAAATTATTATTGACAGCAACTTTGAACTGCCAAAGTAAAGCCCCAAGGCGAAAATCAGCTTGATGTCGCCGCCCCCTATGCCGCCTTTGGTGATTATGGCAAGAATGAGGAACGCGCCCCCAGCCAATACCGCCGCCAAAACATGGTCTGCGACAGGTAAAAAGCCGGCAAGGAAAAAAGGCAAAGACAGAAGGACAAAGGGAAGCATGATTTTGTCAAATATCACCTGTTGCTCAAAATCCGTACATATAACAACGAGCATGAAGGCGGCAACAACATTCTTAAAAAGAAAAAGTGGCAAATTTGCCGCGCTTAAACCAGTTGCGAATAAAAAGAGCGCGAAGGCAACGGCGAGAAAAGGCAAACGGAAACGCCCACGCCGCTCAATGTCGGCGGGGAAACTTAAAATAGCCGGGTTTTCCTTGTAAAGAAAATCCGTATATGCCGAAGCGATTGCGGCAAAGGCGGCGGCAAGGGCGGCGCAAACGAAAAAGAGCGAGGCGAAAAATATGCTCATGGAGCTGTCCCTTCTTTGGTATAAATCGGCGAGGGCAGGGCAAAACAAAAGCGAGCCGTAAGGTGTTTTCGATTTTTTTGCTGCTTTTTTTACATGGTTCTTTTCTTGGCATGAGCCATTATATACTGCTCGGCCTTAACAAGTTCCGCATTCCTTTGCAAAATCGCCGGTTCGTATTTAATGAGAACCGACCCGCTGACGGTGTTGGTTTCAACTTCTTTTAGCTCCGCAAAGCGGGCAAGCTCCCCTTTTATTTCCCGCGACAAATTTTCGTTGCCGATTAAATTCTTGCTGTAGAGTCGTATCCGCCCCGGCATATAGGAGGCTATTTCAACGCTCCGTATAAACACATCGAGTTTGCCTGTGGGTAGCCCCACGGCGTCCATTATTGCAGTTAATCCCATTTTCAAACCTCTTTTTTAACAA
>CAJOQC010000234.1 GCA_905236785.1 uncultured Selenomonadaceae bacterium | reverse complement strand
CGGAGCAAATTGGCAATATCGCCAAAATAGCGAAGAACGCCGACGGCAAGGGGCAAAGCGGCGCGTATAGTTTTGCGTCGGTGCTTGATGTGGCAGGAGGTAACTCTGCCCTGCAAGCAAATTCGCGGCAAGAGTATTAGAAGCTACAGAACACCGAGCCGATTTTGGTTGAGGAAGATATTTCAAAACGAGCAATAAATGGTGACGGGGCTACAGAAGCTATAAACGCTTTTGAAAAGAAATATCCGAACGGCGAAATTGTCGATACTGTGATAGGTAAGGTCAAAGTCAACAAACGCAGTATAAAAGACAGCGGTTGCTGCTTGAGCGGTACACCACAACATTTATTATCGTGTCATTATTTTACTTGCGGAGGTATCGTTACCCGTTTTCCCGAAGATTTTATGGAGTGAGTGGGGCAAACCAACACGCAAAGGTGGCAACCAACGCATTTTTTCCCGTTTAACAAGGGTTGACGGTTTTCATTTAATGTTATTGCTTGATGACCTCCGTCGGCGCAGGATATTTCGCAACGACCGCAACCTATACAGGTTTCGCGGTTAAACTTCGGGAAAACAACAGTATCGCGTTCAAGTTTATCCGTGGTGCTATCCACAAAAGCCAAGGACTGCCCCACTATTTGCTTTACGCTTTTAATACCTCTTTCCCGTAAATAATAATTAAGGCCGGACTTTAGATCGTCGATTATCCTATAACCGTACTGCATGACTGCCGTTGTCACCTGTACGGTGTCTGCGCCCAAAAGGAAAAATTCCAAGGCGTCTTTGTGCGTCTCTATGCCGCCCATGCCGCTTATGTGCATACCCTTTAACAGCGGGTTTTGAGCTATTTCCGCTATGAACCTTAGGGCAATGGGCTTGACGGCGTTGCCGCTGTACCCGCCGACTGCCGATCTGCCGCGAACGGCAGGAGAGGTGACATAGGTGTATGGATTTACTTGCATTATACTCTTTATTGTATTTATGGCGGCAATACCGTCCGCTCCCCCGCGACGCGCCGCTTCTGCGGCAGGGCTCATAGTGGCTACGTTGGGAGTGAGCTTAGACAATACGGGAATTTTTACGCTTGTTTTTGCCGCCGCCGTAAAACGCTCCACCAATTCCGGCACTTGTCCTATATCCGAGCCAAGACCGCCCTCTTGCATATTTGGGCAAGAGAAATTAAGCTCCACGGCATCAGCCCCGTTTTCTTGGCAAAGGTGGGCAAGCTCGCCCCACTCTTTTTCGTTTTGTCCCATGATTGACGCAAGGATAAACTTATTGGGATAATCCTTTTTGAGTTCTCTAAAAATGCTCATGTTCTCCGTCACGCTGTGGTCGGAGAGTTGTTCGACGTTCTTAAAGCCGATTATGCTGCCATCTGCGCCTTTTATGGCGGAAAAACGCGGCGAAACTTCGTGTATATCAATGGTGCTGACTGTCTTAAAAGCCGCGCCTGCCCACCCGGCTTCAAAAGCGCGGGCGCACATATCGTAGGTGCTGGCCACCACCGAAGAGGACAGCAGAAAAGGATTTTCCATAACCGTTCCGCACATATCGGTTTTAAGCGCATTTTCGTCGGAGGGTACGCCAATGTCTAATTTCAAACGCACTTTGTAAAGACGGTTCAATAGTTCTCTTATGCCGACATGATGAGGGCTGAGGCAATTTTTTTCACATGGCGCGTCGCAGTTTTCGCATGGATTGGAATTTGGCAAGGCGGCTGCTGCAAAGTCCTCGTTGTCGAACCAAAGACTGCGAAGAATTTTGGCAGGGTTTATGCCGCAAGGGCAGGCTCTATCGCAGGGGGCGTTATTGCACAGCACACAACCCAACATATCTTTTCGCCAAACGGCTTGTTGTATTTTCATGGCAAAACAGCTCCATCGTTTTGTGAATTTTTTGTAATGAATACATGACAAAAACAATATTGGTTATAAGGAAACACTGCATAGAGGAATTATACCTTGCTTCCTTAAGAGTAGTATGACACCTTTGGGCTACTTTTTTTAGCTGCGGGAATTTATCCCATATATTTTTTCAAAATTCGTCTGACCGAGGCAAGATATGAACCGCCAAAAAGATTCAAATGATTGAGCAAGTGATAGAGATTGTAAATATCTCGCCTGTCCTCGTAGCCGGGGTCTTTGGGGATTATCTCGTAGTAGGCGCCGTAAAAGGCAGAGGAAAAGCCGCCGAAAAGTTCCGTCATGGCAAGGTCTGCCTCGTGATGCCCAACATATACGGCGGGGTCAATAAGCATAGGCCGACCATTTCTATCCGTCATAACATTCCCGCTCCACAAATCGCCGTGAAGCAACGACGGATATTTCGGATTTGTCAAAAAATCCCCCAAGCGGTCAAGCAAATGTTGACAACGCTCCCTGTCATTTTTATCAAAACAGTGGTCTGCCAATTTCATCTGCGTACCAAGCCTGGCGTCGCGGAAAAATTCTGTCCAGTCGGACTTGGGGCTGTTTATCTGCTCGGTCAAGCCGATAAAATTATCCTCACAAAAACCAAAGATACCATTTTTTGCGAATTTTGCGGTATCTGATTGATGCATATTGGCGAGCATTTGCCCCAATAAAGACCAGTAATCATTTGCTTTGAAGGTGTTTTTTTCATAATCAAGCAAAAGAAACATTGCCCCATCCGCTGTCTTCCCGTAGCCAAGGACTTTTGGCACATTCGCTCCCGCATTTCCCATTGCCGCTAAGCCATTAGCTTCTGCTCGAAAAAAATCCTCTTTGGCTTTACGGTTTATTTTTACAAAGGCTTCTTCGCCGTTAGTGAGGAGCAAATGATAAGATTCGTTTATATCGCCGCCGAACACCGATTGTCTGCTTTTTATCTTTACGCTCTGCCCCCAAATATCTTTGACGGCTTCGGCTAAATCGTGATACACAGCAGTAAATGATTGTGCTGACAATTCATGCCTCTCATTCAAATAAAAAATTTTTCCACGCACCGCAAAAACAGCGGCCTTTGCCTGTTTTTTGTCATACTGCGGTCGTTCGGGCAGGAGCGGGAAAAAAGCTCGGTCAATTTTTGCTCCCAAAGGAAGCAAGGAAACGAAAAATTTTGGTGCGCTTTTGCGAAACGTAATTATGAGAAACGAGGCTTAACTCGCCTTGAAAAACCCGCTCTTAACTTGACATGATGATACAGGCGAAAAAGCGAAGGACGACAAGACGGCATAACGAAAGGCGAACCGCCGCAAAAGGCGACGCGCATAACGAAAGGCGAAGTCTTGAAGCGAAGGAGGCTCTTGGCATCGTCCGCTCATTTATCATCTGT
>CAJOQC010000233.1 GCA_905236785.1 uncultured Selenomonadaceae bacterium | reverse complement strand
TCAAAGGCCAAATCCCCCGCCAAGCCATGCAGATATACGCCCAAAATCGGCGCAGCGTTTTCTTTGGCCTCTTTATATACTCCGGCTATGGTACCCGCCAAAACGTCGCCGCAACCGGCGGTGGCCATGCCTTGGTTGCCCTTCGAGGTTATGAAAATTTTGCCGTCGGGGTAGGAAATCATGGTACATTCGCTCTTTACCACGAATATGGCGTTGTACTTTTGCGCCGTTTCCCGTATCTTGGCGGGCAAATCCACCCGCAGTTCCGCCACGGTCATTTTTAAGAACGCCGCCATTTCCCCTAAATGGGGCGTGAGAATGGGCGGTCGTTTGCATTTAACAAGGGCATCTTTGGCGTTTACAAAGGCAAAAATTCCGTCGGCATCGATTATCACTTGTTTGTCCGTGTTGGCGACTACGTTTCGCACAAGTTCAAAAGTTTCCTCTTTGCGCCCCAAGCCCGGTCCAATAAGCAAAACATCATGACGGTCGGCAAATTGCAGAATGCTCCCCAAGGCTTTGTCGCCCCCCAAAAAGCCCGGCATAAATTCCGGCACGGGGCTTGTCATAACTTCCGTTAGTTTCGTTTCCATTATATCGTGCAAACTTTCCGCAACGGCCAAGGTAGCAATACCCGCGCCCACCCGCAACACAGCCTGCGATGCCAAAGCAGCCGCCCCCGTCAGCCCGCGGCTGCCCGCAACAACAAGGACACGCCCGCAAGATCCCTTATGCGCCACGCGAGGACGAGGGAGCAAAAGGGAGGCGGCAAACTCGTCGTCAATAAGCGTGTTTTTCAGCGTATCCGCATTAAGAAGAATTTCCGGCAAACCTATGCCGGCCGTTATCAATTTCCCGGTGTGTTCAATTCCCGGCGACAGTAAATGGCCAAACTTAGGAATACCCAAGGCAACTGTTATATCGGCAAAAATTCCGCACTCGACCATGCCCGTGTCCGCCTCAACCCCGGAGGCAATATCTATGGAGACCGTGGGTTTATTTACTTCGTTGGCTATGTCGATGATTTCCTTTATCCCGTCGCGAACCGCCCCCGTGAACCCCGTGCCCACCATTCCGTCCACAACGCCGTCGGTGAAACGGCGCAAAACAACCTGCAAACGGTCTATCGCCCGCGTAGAGTCCATGGTCAGCACATCAAGACCCATGGCTGTTACAATATCTTTTTGCATGGCGGTGGCTTGGGTTAAGTGCGCCATGTTCCCCACAAGAAAAATTTTCACCTTTGCACCGCCGTTTAGGAAATGCCGCGCCGAAGCAAGGGCGTCGCCGCCGTTGTTGCCGCTTCCGGCCAAGATACAAATGTTCTTGCCCTTTAACGTCCCCAGCAAATTCTCCATGGCGGCGGCGACGGCAAAGCCCGCATTCTCCATGGGCAAGACAACCGGTACGTTGTATTTTTCCGCGCTTAATTTGTCAATTTCTCTTATCTCGTTTACCGTTGCTATTTTCATTGAATTACCTCCAATACACAGACCGCTGTGGCAAAATCATGGGCATGGCTTAACGACACATGAATGTTTGAAATATTTTTTTCCGTCGCCGTTTTGGCAAAACCGTTATAAAGTTTCACCTTCGGGCAACCGCGTTCGTCGGGCAAAATTTCTATATCGGCAAAAAAGCCGCCGACAAACCCCGTGCCGAAGGCTTTTGCCACGGCCTCCTTGGCGGCAAATCTCGCGGCAAAAGAAGCGGCCGCCTGCGCCCCCCGGGAGCGGCAATATTCTTCTTCGGCGACAGTATAAACCTTCTTGACAAAATTCGCCTGCAAAACAGCTTTTTTTATGCGGTCGATTTCGATTATATCCGTACCTATACCGACAACCATACTACTCTCCGAAAAATGTTTCAAAAAAAACCGGCAACTTGGCCGGCTTTTTCATTTTTGAAATTACTTAGGGAAAACTTATTATATTTTCGGCTTCGGCTTCCGCTTTAGCCACGCGCTCCGCCTCATGCGGGTCAAAAGTTTGGCTTCTTGCTATGAGTATCTCCACCCGACGGTTTTGTGTTTTCCCCTCGTCGGTGTTGTTGTCCGCGATGGGGCGATACTCGCTGTAGCCGATTGCGCTGAACCGCGCCGGGTTAAGGGTGTTGTTCGTGTTCAGAAGAAATTTCATGAACGTCAAGGCGCGAGTAGAGCTAAGTTCCCAGTTGGACGGGAAACGAGAGTTGGCAATAGGCACGTTGTCCGTGTGGCCGGATATAATCACCCGTTGGGGGATTGATGCCAAAAGCGTAGCCACCGCAGGCCCTATCTTCTCAGAATCGTTTTGCAAATCCGCCGAGCCGGAGGCAAAAAGAGCTTTTTCGCGAATACGAATCATTAAGCCCTCTTCTACCAACTGCGTGCTGAGTTCCTCGTCAAGATTATTCTGCGAAATATATTCGTCAAGTTCCTTCTTTAGCTCTTCAAGCTGTTGATTTTCCTGTATGTAGGCGGCGTTGCCGTTGTCCTCGCCGGTCGTCGGCATCTGCGCCCGCTGGCTTACGGCCGGCCCCGCGCCGGTGAAGAATGACGGACCGCCCATGTTAAAGGCAGCGGTGAAGGCTTGGGCAAGTTGCGTCACCTTCGTCTGGTCTGTTTGGGAAATCGCAAACAGCGATATGAAGAGCGCCAACAGGAGCGTCATCAAGTCGGAATAAGGCAGAAGCCATGCCTCACCCGCTTCTTCTTCATGAGGTTTGGCTCTTTTTTTCTTGGCCATAAAATTACTCCTTCTTCAATCCTTCGCGAGCCGACTGCGGTATAAACACCATAAGTTTCGCCTCGATAGCCGTGGGTGAATCGCCGGCCTGCAAGGACAAAATTCCTTCTATTATCATGCGACGTTCGCTTACTTCCTCTTCGGACATAACCTTCAACTTGTTGGCAAAAGGCAACCACAGAACGTAACCGGTGAATATACCCAAAATCGTAGCAACGAATGCCGCCGCTATGGAGTGACCGAGTTTATCAATATCATTCAAGTTACCCAAGGCGGCGATAAGACCAACCACCGCGCCCAAAACGCCCAACGTCGGCGCGTATGTGCCGGCCTGGGTAAACATGGAACGACCTTCGGCGTGACGCTCCTGCATAACGGCAAGTTCCGCCTCCAAAACATCGCCCACAAACTCCGGATCCATACCGTCAATAACCATGCTAAGACCTGTGCGGAAGAATGGATCTTCTATTTCCTGCACTTTTCCTTCAAGTGCCAAGATACCTTCACGGCGGGCAATTTGCGACAACTCGATGAAAAGCTGCAACAGTTCCGCCTTTTCATGAACCGGCGGCTTTTGAATGGTTTTCTTTATGAGATTGGGAAAATTTTTCATGTGCTCCATCTTAAAGCCGATGAAAAGACAGCTAAATGTTCCGCCGATGATGATCAGAAACGCCGCCGGGTTGTTCAGCGCGGTAAGCGGGGCACCTTTTAGGATCATGCCGACGAAAACGGAGATGATACCCATGACGATGCCGATAACGGTTGACATTTCCACTTGATTATGCTCCCCCTTATATGGCAATAAAACTTACGTCACCGCCCAAAGATTTACAAAAACTTCCTCAGGCAGGCTATAAACAAGGCGAGGGTTTCTCTCTGTTCGCCCGTTGTTGTCATACCACTACCCGTTAAAAAGTATATTTTTACGGATATGTAGTATTAGATGGCTTTTGAACCGCAGGTTCAAAAGTAAAGTATCAAGAGATGTTCGTTGCCAAAAAGACAACGACACACTTAACGACACACTTCCTGTAATATTCTATGGTTATTCTACACGCGCAAGAAAAATCCTGCCGCAGCTTTAACGCGCCTATAAATTTTTGCAAAAATAAAAAAGGCGATAAATAAAGGGTATCTCTGAAAACTTGCTTTTATACCTCCTCCCGTCGGCTACGCCGAAACCATCCTCCAAGAGGAGAGCTGATTTTACGCCTCCCTCTTGGAGGATGGTGGCAACTTGCGGGGCTTACGGAGGGAGTTTTTAGAGGCTGCCTAAAATTTATACTACTACTCTCCGTTAAAAAATATACTTTTTAACGGAGAGTGTATGAGGCGAATTTATTCCGCAGGTTCAAAAGTAAAGCAAGCGTTAACTTGCGACTCTTCAATTAAAGCAGAAGTGACTAATCGTCGTTGCCGTCTGTCAAACGAAAGGCGGGCAGGGCAAAGGAACTTCTGTCCTCTTGTGGTTTTTTTACCATAAATGTCGGCGTATCGAGGGTAAAGCCTTGTTGCACTGTTTCTTGGGCGGCCGGAGTTTCCGGGAGCGGCGCTTTTAGCGCCATGCTGTCGGCAAAGTCGGTGGCTATGATTGTCGCCTGAATTGTGTCGCCGATTTCGTTGTCAATTACCGTGCCAAAAATAATGTTGGCGTTGGGGTCGGCATTGTCAAAAATATATTGGGTGGCCTCGTTTACGTCGTAAAGAGGCAATTCTTCGTTGGCAGTGATGTTTAGGATTATGCCTCGCGCTCCGTTTATTGATTTGTCGATAAGGGGGCTTGAAAAAGCCGCCTTCACCGCTAATATTGCGCTATGGTCGCTGATACCGATACCCAAAAGTGCGTCGCTGCTTTCGCTTTGGCGGAAAATCGTGGTCACGTCGGCAAAGTCCACATTTACAACACCCGTGGTGAGTATCATCTCCGCCACGCAACGTATCGCCTGTTTTAACACTTCGTCGGCACACTTAAAAGCGTCAACCATTGACATAGTGCGGTTTTCCGGCAATTTTAGGAGATTGTCGTTTTGTACTGCAATAAGTGCATCCATTTGAGATTGCATCTTTAAGATGCCTTCGTTTGCAACCTTACGTTTGCGCTGCCCTTCAAAGGTGAAAGGTACGGTTACAACGCCAATAGACAAAACGCCAAGTTCCTTGGCGATTCGCGCCACCACCGGGGATGCACCCGTGCCTACACCCGCGCCCATGGCGGCGGTTATAAAAATTAAATCCGCCCCTATCATGGCATCGCGTATTTTGGCTTCGTCATTTTTTGCCGCCGCCTCGCCGAACACAGGGTTTCCTCCCGTGCCGCGCCCCTTGGTCAGAGCTTCGCCGATTTGAATTGTTTTTATGTTAAGTCCTTCAAGTCTTTCAAGCTGTTTGGCATCGGTATTTATAGCCACCAATTCAACATCAAGAAAATTACTTTCGGCCATGCGCTTTAGGACATTATTGCCGCCGCCGCCCACGCCGAAAACTTTTATCGTCACGATAGCTCTTTTGATTCCAGCATCATTTTCGGCCACCGTTTGTCACCCTCTCGTTTATCGTTAGCAGAAAACAAAGCAAGGCCAAAGCGACCTTGCCTTTTGTATTTGGCTATGATTATACAATTTAACCGACGAAAAAACAAGTTTTTTATGGAGCCGGCACTTTGTTCTTAGGATACGCTGTCTTTTCCCAAAACAAACGCTTTTTTGTTAAGTTCCAAGAATTTGGCGGGTACATTGGCGGTGAGAGCTTTTTCCCAACTTTGCTGGGAAATATCAAAATAATGGGAAAGCCTACCTAAAAGCACGATATTAACCGCCTTTGCCGAGCCAGCCTCCCGGGCTAATGTAAGACAATCGAGGGCATCAATTTTTACGCCGAGATTTTTTATTTTTTCGCAAATATTTTGCGGATATTGAACCGCGCCGGTTATTACCGGCATAGGGTCTATTTGTTGGGTGTTGGTCACAATTTGCCCGTTCGGACGCAAAAACGGCAACCAACGCGCCGTCTCCAAAATCTCAAAGGAAACTATATAATCAGCTTCGCCTTTGTCGATAATCGGCGAATAAACCTTATCGCCGAAACGAACGTAGGTCACGACGCTGCCGCCGCGTTGGCTCATTCCATGCACTTCTGACACTTTAACGTCGTAGCCTTCATTAGTTAATATATAGCCTAAAATTTTGCTGGCTAACAGGGAGCCTTGCCCACCCACGCCGACAATCATTATGTTTTTCGTGTTATTCAATCTCGTTCACCTTCAATCAATTTCATTTTGTCGAAATAAAAGCATCCTTTGGACAAAGCTGGCTGCACACGCCGCAACCAACGCATTGCGTGGTATCGACAACGGATTTTCCGTCCTTCATGGATATGGCGGGACAACCGATTCGCATACATGCCTTGCAACCGATACATTTTGCTTTGTCTACCTCAAGCGGCGGTTTGTGCTTCACATTTTTAAGCAACGCACAGGGGCGACGAGAAATTATTACCGATGCCTCGTTTGCCGCCGTTTCTTCTTTTATCGCCGCATCGCACTCGGCCAAATTGTAGGGGTCTACCACGCGGACACGGTTAAAGCCCATGGCGCGACAAAGGGCTTCAAGGTTTATTTTTCCTGCCGGTTCGCCTTTTATGTTAAGTCCTGTAGTCGGGTTTTGCTGATGACCTGTCATGCCCGTTATGGAATTGTCCAATATTATAATCGTCGAATTTGATTGATTGTAAGCTACGTTGGCAAGGCCGGTTATGCCCGAATGGACAAACGTGGAATCGCCTATCACAGCGACAACGTTTTTGTCATTTGCGCCGAGCATCTTGTTAAATCCGTGGGATGCACTTACGGACGCGCCCATGCAGAGAGTCATATCCATCGCGCCCAAGGGTTTAACCGCCCCCAAAGTGTAACACCCTATATCACCAAGCACGGTGCATTTTCTTTTCTTGAGCGAGTAGAAAAGCCCGCGGTGGGGGCAACCGGCGCACATAACCGGCGGGCGCGACGGTATCGGGTCGTCGATTTGCGTATAATTGGCATTTTTCGGAGCGTCAACAAATTCTCCAAAAGCATCGGCTATCATGTTTTGGGAAAATTCATCTATACGCGGCAAAATATTGCTCCCCTTGACAGCAATGCCCAAAGATTTTACAAAAGTTTCGATTATGGGGTCAAGCTCTTCTACAACGAAAAGTTTTTCCACCTTGGCGGCAAAATCTTTTATGAGCTTTGGCGGCAATGGATTTACTATGCCAAGTTTCAGCACGCTTACTTTATCTCCTAAGACTTCCTTTACATACTGATAGCAAGTTGACGATGTGATTATGCCGATTTTATCGGAGTTTATTTCTGCGCGGTTTAGCGGCGAGGTTTCCGCATATTCCGTTAAGGCGACGGTGCGAGCTTCTACTACAGGGTGACGTTTTTTGGCGTTTCCTGGCATCATTACATATTTTTCGATATTTTTTTCGTAGGTTTTTTCGTGTTTCTCCCGTTCGCCGGTTTCTGTCAGCGATTGACTGTGCGCCACGCGGGTACACATTTTTATGATAACCGGGGTGTCAAATTTTTCCGAGATTTCATAGGCTGTTTTGGTAAAGGCCAAGGCTTCTGCCGAATCCGACGGCTCAAGCATGGGGACTTTAGCGGCTATTGCATAATGGCGGCTGTCCTGTTCGTTTTGGGACGAGTGCATCCCGGCGTCGTCGGCCACGACAATAAGAAGCCCGGCATTGACCCCGGTGTAGGACATGGTAAACAGCGGGTCGGCCGCCACGTTAAGCCCCACATGTTTTTGAGCGCAAAAAGCCCGCTTGCCGGCCAAGGATGCGCCGAAGGCTCCCTCCATGGCCACTTTTTCGTTTGGTGCCCACTCGCAATATATTTCGTCAAATTTAACAGCTTCTTCGGTTATTTCCGTGCTTGGCGTGCCGGGGTAACTTGACACAAAACAAACGCCCGCTTCGTATAACCCGCGGGCAACGGCTTTGTTGCCCAACATTAACTCTTTCATCTTTGTTATCGCTCTCCCTGTTATTATTTTTATACTGCTTTTCATACTATTCTTCAATTAAAATCGGACAATTTTATTTAATTGAAGAGCCGCAAGCTGACGCTTGCTTTACTTTTGAGCCTACGAATGAAAGCCGTCTCACACACTCACCGTAAAAAGTACACTTTTTAACGGTGAGCAGTATCAAACGGAAACGAAGAAATTACAGCAAGTTTCTTTCGTTGGCCTCTTCGACGAAGGCATCATAAAGACGCATTGTTTCTTCGTGGTGGGTTTTTATGTACTCTAAGTGTTGCTCTTTTTCTTCTATAGGACCGTCAAGGTAGGCATGACCTGCCATCTCCAAGGCTTTTGCCGCCTCGGAAAGAATTTTGCCGCCCATTGAAAGCGAGCCTGATTTTAATGCATGAACATGAACCGTATAATCTTCCCAATTTTCGCTGTTGAAATCGTCGATTATTTGTTGTTTGTTCTCATCCTTCTTTTGGCAAAACATGGTGATGAACATTTTATACATACCCTCGTCGCCGCCGCTATATTGCATACCAAGTTCCGTGTCGATGTACAGGGGTTTTTCTTTTTCGGGTTCGTCGTCGGCGTTTTCTTTGGCGGATTCTTGAGCTGTTACGGCTGTTGTTTCCGTGATTTTGTCGCCGGATTCTTGAGGCTCGCTTGCCAAAACCTGTTTTTGCTTTGGCGTTTCACCGTCCGCCGTAAGGACTTTTTCCGGCGGTAAATATTTTTGGAGCATTTTTTCCAAGGCTTTGCTGTCCACAGGTTTAGACAGATAATCGGTAAATCCTTTGCTGATGAACATTTCCTTAACGCCGGATATGGCGTTGGCGGTGAGGGCAATTATAGGCGTGTCCTTACATTCGCTGTTTGGCATATCCTTGGCACGTTCCAAGGTTTCGATGCCGTCCATTTCCGGCATCATGTGGTCTAAGAAAACCACGTCATAGTGGTGAGTACGCATCTTTTCCAAGCAATCCTTGCCGCTCATGGAACGGGTAATTTTTATTTGCGTCTTTTTCAGTAAATTTTCCACCACAAAGAGGTTCATTTCGCTGTCGTCAACAACCAGAATTTCTGCATCCGGCGCAATGAAGCTTTCTTGGTAGGTCTTTTGTTGGCGCATAAATTCTTCGGCACGGGCGCGGAAATCGCCTATAGCCTCGTAATTTTCTACCTTTTGCGGCAGTAGAATCGTAAAGGTGCTACCTTTGCCGTAGACGCTTGACACCTTAAGTTCGCCGCCCATCATGCGAACGAGGTTGAGGGTAATCGACAGCCCCAAGCCGGTGCCTTCCACTGTGCGATTTTTCTTTAGGTCCAGCCGCTCGAATTGGGAGAATAATTTTCCCATGTCCTCTTCTCTGATGCCTATCCCCGTGTCAATGGTGCTAAACTTCAGTTGCGCGTTGCCGTCGGGCAATTTATCCCAATCAACCAAGAAAGTGACGCTTCCGGCGGGAGTGTATTTCACCGCGTTGTTCAGAATGTTGACAATAACTTGACGTACTCGTACTTCGTCGCCGTAGAGCGCGTCCGGGACGGTGTTGTCAACCTCGATTATAAATTCAAGGTTCTTTTGACTTGCCTTAAAGCGTACCATGTTAAATATATCGTTAAGCACGGAACTTAGCGAATAGGAAACGTCAACAATTTCCATTTTTCCCGATTCGATTTTTGAAAAGTCGAGAATGTCGTTAATGAGCGAGAGCAAATTCTCCCCTGCGCTTTTAAC
>CAJOQC010000232.1 GCA_905236785.1 uncultured Selenomonadaceae bacterium | reverse complement strand
GCCTTGGCGGAAATTCGTCGCAATTACCGAAAGGATTCATCAAAAATGCTCCGCGCCGAATATATTACGCCGAAGGTTATTTGCCCGCCGCAGGAGGCTTTTTACGCCGAAAAAGAATCCCTGCCCATAAAGGATACGGTAGGGCGCGTGGCGGGGGAATTTGTCATGTGTTACCCGCCGGGGATACCCATTTTAGCCCCCGGAGAAGCTGTGACGGCGGACATTGTGGATTATATTCGCTATGCCAAAAAGAAGGGCTGTCAAATGACGGGGACGGAAGACATGACGGTGAAAAAATTAAATGTACTGCGGGAGGTTCTTTAATGGAACTTTGGTTTACCGAGGCGCATACCAAAAACGTCCGCTTTTCCGTAAAAGTGGATAAGCAAATCTACACGACCACAAGCGAATTTCAAAGGATAGACATATTCGAGTCCGCAGAGTTCGGGCGCATACTTGCCTTGGACGGTTGCTTTATGCTGACGGAAAAGGACGAATTTGTTTATCATGAAATGATAACCCATGTCCCCATGTGCGTGAACCCCGACATAAAGAAAGTTTTGCTGGTGGGGGGCGGCGACGGCGGCACAGCGCGGGAGCTTTTGCGCTACCAAACCATCGAAGGCATCGACTTGGTGGAAATAGACGAGGAAGTGGTGACGGCCTGCCGCAAGTATTTGCCCCAAACCGCCGCTTGCCTTGGGGACTCCCGCATAAACATTTACTTTGAGGACGGGCTAAAGTATGTGCGTCATTGTGAAGGGGAATACGATCTTATCATCGTTGATTCCACCGACCCCTTCGGCCCGGGGGAAGGCTTGTTCACCAAAGAATTTTACGGAAATTGTTTTAAGGCATTGACCGAAGACGGCATCATGGTAAATCAGCATGAAAGCCCCTTTTACCCCAAGGATGCGGAGGCCATGCAACGGGCGCACAAACGAATTGCCGAATCTTTCCCCATAAGCAAAGTTTATCAAATGCACATTCCCACCTACCCATCGGGGCATTGGCTCTTCGGCTTTGCGGCAAAAAAGCATCACCCCGTTAAAAACGCAGATTTTGCCGCTTGGGAAAAACTCGGTATAAAGACAAGGTATTATAACCCCAATCTGCACGTCGGTGCTTTTGCTTTGCCCACCTATGTGCAGGATATGTTGGCGGCTGAGGAAAAAACGAAGAAATGAACAAGAACATCGAAACATTTTTAGGTTGCGACAAGGATTATGCTCCTTCGCGGGTGGTTGTGTTCGGCGCGCCCTTTGACTCCACCGCCTCCTATCGCCCCGGGGCGCGTTTTGCCCCAAAGACCATGCGCGCCGAGTCCTACAGCATTGAAACCTACAGCCCCTACATCAACAAAGACTTGGTTGAGGATGCGGCGGTTTTTGACGGCGGCGATTTGGAGCTTTGTTTCGGCGACACGGAAAAAGCCTTGGAGGATATTTACAAATTTGCCGAAAAAATCATAAAAGACGATAAATTCCCCTTTTTGATAGGCGGCGAGCATTTAGTGAGTTTGCCTGCCATAAAAGCGGCCTACGAAAAATATCCCGATTTGCGCCTCGTTCATTTTGACGCTCACACCGACCTGCGGGATGATTACTTGGGCGCAAAACTTTCCCATGCCACGGTTATACGCCGCGCCCATGATTTTTTGGGGGACGGGCGGATTTTCCAGTTCGGCATACGAAGCGGCGACAAACCGGAATTTTTGTGGGCGAAAAACCATACGCGCCTTACGAAATTCAACTTTGTCGGCCTTGAGGACACCTTGGCGGAAATAGCCGACAAGCACGTTTACCTCACAGTCGATCTTGATGTGTTAGACCCCGCAGTGTTCCCCGGCACGGGTACGCCGGAAGCAGGGGGCGTGTCCTTTAGGGAACTTTTGAATGCCGTAACCATGGTCTTTAACAATGTTGACGTTGTGGGTTGCGACATGGTGGAGCTGTCGCCGCCTTTGGACCCGAGCGGAATATCCACGGCAACGGCGTTGAAACTCATGCGGGAAGTTTTGTTCTTGGCCGACGGCAAAAAAAGCGGGTGATATGTTTTATGCAAAATTCTTTAAGCAAAATTCCCGTTCCCACTTGGAATTGGCTAAGGGTAAACGAAGTTATGCCGACGCAATTTGAGGGGGCGGAAGGCGAATTTGACGAAACACGCAGCATAACCGTGGCGGCGGGGCAGAAAAAAGACGTAATTCTTGCCCTAAGCAAACCGGCGCGGGCGAATATTAACGTCACGGTGGAAAAGGGCGGCAGTTTGCGCCTTATCACCGCCCAACTGCCCAAAGCCCAAGAAGCCCAACGAACTCTCTTTGCCAAAGTGGAGGCCGACGCCAGCATCGAAATTGTGGCGGCGGAGCTTGGGCCGGTGAATGTTTCGGGCATCGAAGTGGAGCTTGCGGGGGACAATTCTTCGGCAGAGATTTATTCACTGTATTTTGGGCATCAAGACGACAAAATCGACTTAAACTATATCGTTCGCCAACGGGGCAAAAACACCCGGGCAAATATAGAAGTGCGCGGCGCCCTAAGCGGCAACAGCGACAAAATTTTTCGCGGCACTTTGGATTTTCTTGAAGGTTCGGCGGGTTCTGAGGGCAGGGAAAAGGAGGAAGTCACCCTTTTTTCCGACACGGCGCGAAACCGTTCCGTGCCTCTTATGCTCTCCCATGAGGAGGCGGTGGACGGCCATCACGGCGTAAGTGTGGGGAAAACCGACAAGAACAAAATGTTTTATCTTATGAGCCGCGGGCTAAACGAGCGGGACGCGCAAAAACTCATCGTGGAGGCCGCCGTCGCCCCCGTATTGCGCCGCATCGACGACGAAGAACTGACAAAGGAAATACGCAAGGCATTGTTGGAGCGGTTAAGTAATGAAGAATAACGAAAATATTTTGCGGGACTTCCCCCTTCTGCGAACAAAGATAAACGGACAAACAGTCGCCTATCTGGACAACGGCGCAACAACCCAAAAACCAAGCGCAATGATTGAGGCGGTCTGCGGCTATTACGGCGGTTGCAACGCCAACCCCCATCGCGGGGCTTACGCCCTTTCCGTTAAGGCCACGGACATCTACGAAACGGCGCGGGAAAAAACCCGCAAATTTATAAACGCCGCCAAAAACGAAGAAATAATTTTTACCAAAAACGCCACCGAAGCCTTAAACCTTGTGGCCTACAGCTACGGCCTTAACAACATAAAGCCGGGCGACGAAATTGTAATCACCATAAGCGAACATCACAGCAACCTTGTGCCATGGCAGTATGTGGCAAAAACCACGGGGGCAGCCCTTAAATACATTTATCTTGACGAAAATTGCAATCTTTCGGCGGAAGATATTGAAAACAAAATCACCGAACGGACAAAACTTGTGGCGGTGACGCAAATATCAAATGTTTTGGGGCTTATCAACCCCGTGGAAAAAATAACAGCCAAGGCTCATTCCGTCGGCGCGGTTGCCGTGGTTGACGGTTCGCAGAGCGTGGCGCATATTGCCGTTGACGTGCAGAAACTTGATGCGGACTTTTTCGCTTTCTCCGGCCACAAGATGCTCTCGCCCATGGGTATCGGCGTTTTGTACGGCAAGGAGGAACTTTTGGACAAAATGCCGCCCTTTTTAATGGGCGGCGACATGAT
>CAJOQC010000231.1 GCA_905236785.1 uncultured Selenomonadaceae bacterium | reverse complement strand
TACATTAAAGTTTTTTCTTTTTCTCTTTCTTTGGTTCTTTCTTTCTCTTTTTCTTTTTTTCAAAAAAGAAAAAGAGAAAGAAAGAACGTAATTATCACATATATCCAAGGAGGTTTTTTGGGGTGTACGGAGTTGTTCTAATCGCGGTTTTGGCCGTGGCGGGCGGTGTTATCGCCTTTGTGGGGGATAGGCTCGGCACGAAAATCGGTAAGAAGAGGTTGTCGCTTTTTGGGCTTAGGCCGCGGCACACTTCCATGCTTGTCACCATATTTACGGGGGTTTGCATCACAGTGCTTACCTTTGGTGTTATGGCGGCGGTGTCGGAGAATGTGCGGACGGCTCTTTTCGGCATGGAACAGCTAAACAGGAACATGAGCGAAACCAAGGCCAACTTGCAAAAGGCCACAAAGGAACTCTCCGACGCGGAACGTGAAAAGCAACAGACCGTGGCCGCCCTTGATAAGTCCAAAAAGGAAATGGCGAAACTAAAGGAAGAGCAAAAGGCTCTTGAAGAAGAAGCCGAGCATCTAAAAGAGGGCAACCGTATCTTGGAGAAGGAAAAAAATGATCTCCTTGCCCAAACAGGGGAGCTTTTGGAGAAAAACGACGCCCTTTTGGCCAGCAACAACGAATTGTTGGCGCAAAACAGCGCCCTTGCCGAGCAAAACTCTGCCCTAAGTAGCGCCAACGGGGAACTTGCCCAAAACAACGCGGAACTTAGCCAGAGGGCAAAGAACCTTCGTGACGGCTTGGTGGCGGTGCGGGAAGGCTCTATTGTTTACCGCGCCGGGGAGATTATCGCCGAAGGCGTTATTGAGGGCAACAGAGGCGAAGACGAAGTGGCCAAGGACATAGCCGCCTTGGTGGCAAAAGCCGATGCGGACGTAGCCTCCCGTACCG
This sequence comes from uncultured Selenomonadaceae bacterium, assembly GCA_905236785.1. GTDB lineage: Bacteria > Bacillota > Negativicutes > Selenomonadales > Selenomonadaceae > CAJORE01. Next base: position 2,037 of record CAJOQC010000231.1, on the reverse strand, counting down.
GCCAACCTGCGGGCAAAGGCGGCGACCTTTGGATTTATCAGCCCGAATACGATGCGGCGATAGACAAAATAGCCAAGAACCAAGGGAACACGGTGGTGCGGATTACGGCGGCGGGCAACCTTGTTAAAGGCGAGCCGGTGCATACGGCCTTGGAGCTTTACGAAGATAAACTCGTCTATAAAGAGGATGAACTTATTGTTTCCAAAACCTACAACATCAACGACCTTGCTGACGGCGAGGCGGAAAACTTGGTCATGAACTTCCTAAAGGAAGTGAACGCCGCAGCGGCGGAAAAGGGCGTGTTAAAAGACCCCATTCGCGGCTCGGTGGGGGTGATGGACGGTATGCAGTTCTATGACGTGGCAGACGCCATAAAACCCCTAAAAGGCGTTGTGGTTCTGTCGGCCTTTGCCCGGGAGGACACGGACGCGGCAGGGCCGTTGCGCCTAAGCATCAAGGTGGAGCAAGAGGACAGATAAGGAGCAAGCTATGTTGCATATAGGAGAAAAACTAAAAGCCCGCCAAGAACAGGGCAAAATAATAAAAGTGGGGGTAATAGGCGCAGGGCAAATGGGCAAAGGCATGACGGCGCAACTAAACTTGGTTGAGGGCATGACGGCATCCATTGTGGCCGACCATACCATGGAAAAGGCGGTCGAGGCCTACCGTTACGCCGGAGTAAAGGATGAGGACATAACAAGAGCCACTGCCCTTGCCGACGCCAACCGCGCCATGGAACAAGGCAAATTCGTGGCCACGGACAATCCGGACTTGGTGAGCGACGCGAATTTGACGGAGTGCGTGGTGGATTGCACCGGCCGTCCGGAGTCCGGCGCGCAAATTGCCCCACGAGCCATAAAAAACGGCAAACATATCGTGATGATGGACGTGGAAGCGGACGTTGCCATTGGGCCGTATCTAAAAAAACTGGCGGAGAAAAACAATGTAGTCTACACCGGCACGGCGGGGGACGAGCCGGGGGCGGTTATGGAACTCTACAATTTTGCCACCGCCATCGGCCTTGATGTGAAGGTTATCGGCAAGGGGAAGAACAACAAGATTGACTACGCCTGCAACCCGGACACGGTGCGGGAGGAGGCCACCCGCCGCAAAATGAGCCCCCATATGCTAAGCTCTTTTAAGGATGGCACAAAAACAATGGTGGAAATGACGGCCATGTCAAACGCCACGGGCTATGTGCCGGACGTAATAGGCGCTCATGGGCCAAAAGCATCCCCCGCCGACCATTGCCGCGAGGTGAACGAAGTTTTCCGCTTAAAGGAGGACGGCGGGGTTTTAAGCCGTCATTATGTGGTGGATTATGTGGACGGCCTTGCCCCCGGGGTTTTTGTGGTGGTGGCGGCGAAAATCGAAGAGGCCGCCTTTGAAATGGATTATTTGGCAATGGGACCTGGGCCGCTGTGGACCCTTTACCGGCCATATCATCTTTGCAACCTTGAAACGCCCCTCACCATAGCCAAAGCGGTGATTGACCATGAGCCTACGATTGTGCCTATTGACGGTTGCGTCAGCGAGTGCATAGCCGCCGCCAAGAAGGACATGAAAGCCGGGGAGTTTTTGGACGGCATAGGCGGCTACACCACCTACGGCCGCATTTGCGAAGCCAAAACGGCGAGGGAAAACAAATATGTTATCTACGGCCTGGTGAACGGCAAGACAAAGTTAAAAGCCGACGTGAAACAGGGGGAACTGCTGACCCTTGATAAGGTGGAGCTTGATACAACCACGGATTTATACAAAATTCGCGCCGAACAGGACAAAATGTATTGGGGCTGACGCCAAAAAATCCCGATAGAGAATACTCTGCCGGGATTTTTTTACGCTATAGGCAACCTAAAGAACCCCTCCGTCAGCCCTTCGGGCTGCCACCTCCCCCAAGAGGGGAGGCTTTTGAGAAGTAGCGTTCGCGAGTATGCGTCCTATATCAATGACAAATATTTTTCCCGATCCTCCGGGGGGATCTTTAGGGCATCAAAGGCTTGTTGCGCCGTTAATTTCATCGTTTCCATAAGACTT
>CAJOQC010000230.1 GCA_905236785.1 uncultured Selenomonadaceae bacterium | reverse complement strand
TTTTTTTTAGGAAGCACTGCATAAGGCAACCTCTAAAAACTCCCTCCGTCAGCCCTGCGGGTGCCACCTCCCTCCAAGAGGGAGGCTTAAATCAGCCCTCTTCTTGGAGGAGGGTGTCGGCGTAGCCGACGGGAGGAGGTATAAAAGCGAGTTTTTAGAGATACCCATAAATGAATTCGTGCCCTTGACGAAAAAAGACCCGGCAAGGGTGCGGAGGAATTATGCAGTGCTTCCTTGTTATTCGGCGGCAAAAAGTGCTTTGGCAAAATCGGCGGGGATAAAGGGGCGTAAATCGTCAAGCCCTTCGCCGACACCAACCCATTTTACGGGAATGTTTAATTCCTTTTTTATGCTTATGACGATGCCGCCCTTGGCCGTGCCGTCAAGTTTGGTGAGGACGACGCCGGTTACGGGGGCGGCCTTGGTGAAAAGTTCCGCTTGGCTAACGGCGTTTTGCCCCGTCACGGCATCAAGCACAAGCAAAGTTTCATGAGGTGCGCCGGGTATCGCCCTGCCGACTACACGGTTTATCTTCTTCAGTTCTTCCATTAAGTTCGACTTCGTTTGCAGCCTCCCGGCCGTATCGACGATTAGCACATCGGCTTTACGCGCTTTGGCGGCGGCGGCGGCATCGTAGGCGACAGCCGCAGGGTCGCTACCTTCGCCATGTTTTATCACCGTCGCGCCGATGCGTTTTCCCCACTCTTCAAGCTGTTCTATGGCGGCGGCGCGGAAGGTATCCGCCGCCGCCAGCATCACCGTTTTCCCCTGCAAGCGGTAATAATTGCCAAGTTTTCCGATGGTGGTGGTTTTCCCCGCGCCGTTTACGCCAATCATCAGTATAACCAACGGCTTCGTGGCGGCGATTTTTCCCGTCGGCTCGTCTGCGCCGTCAACCTCCAACAACCCGGCAATTTCCTTTGCCAAAAATGGTTTTAAGTCTTCGGGGGAATTTATCTCTTTTTTCTTTATACCTTGGCGCACGGCTTGCATAAGAGTGTCGGCGGTTTTTACCCCCACGTCGGCCATTATGAGAGTTTCTTCCAGCTCGTCAAGCAAATTGTCGTCGATGTCCGCATAGCCGATAATGAGCTTTTCAATCTTGTTCGTCAAATTTTCGCGGGTCTTTTGCAACCCTTTTTTTAACTTATCAAAAAATCCCATGTGTAGTTCCTTTCGGAGAATTTCATACTTCGTCAAGTTTAACCGATATTATTTTCGATACGCCCGTGTCCTCCACGGTTACGCCGTACATTGTGTCCGCCGATTCCATTGTGCCTTTGCGGTGGGTCACCACTATAAACTGGGTGTTGGCGGAAAATTCCTTAAGAAACGCGCCAAAACGCAAAACATTTGCTTCATCAAGGGGCGCGTCGATTTCGTCCAAGACGGAAAAGGGGGAAGGCTTATACTTTAGGAAGGAAAACAAAAGCGCGATAACCGTGAGGGCGCGTTCGCCCCCCGACAGTGCCGCCAAACTTTGCCGTTTTTTTTGTGGAAGTTGCACTATTATCTCGATGCCCGTGTTTAATATGTCGGTTTCGTCCAAAAGTTTCAGCTCCGCCTTGCCGCCGCCGAAAAGCCGCACAAATATCTCGTCGAAATATTCCTGTATCTTCTTAAAAGCCTCTTTGAACTGACTTGTCATGGTGTCGTTCATTTCGTCGATTAGGGTCAGGAGGTCTTCTTTGGCCGCCGTAAGGTCGGCGGATTGTTTGGCCATAAATTCGTGACGATTCTTTTTTTCCTTGTACTCGGCGGGGGCGTTGGGGTTTATCGCCCCTAAGTCCTTTATCGCGCCGTCCAACTCGTCGGCGGCTTTTTTCACATCTTCAATGGGTTCGTCCAAGGCTTCTTCCTTGGCGCGGGGCGGCGTTAAACCGTACTCGGCGAGCATGGTTTCCGCGCACTCCTCAAGGCCGAAATTTATTTTCGATGCGGCAAGCTCCAGTTTATGCACGGCGTTTTGTGCGTCGCTTAGGCGGCGCGAAGCGTCGCGGACAAGTTTTTCGGCGTATTGAGCGGCGTTTAGTTTTTCGACGCGCTCGGCGGAAATTTTGTCCCGCAAAGCCGCCGCCTCAAGCAAGTGTTTTTGTTGTTCCTCATACTCGCGCCGGAGTTCCTCAAGTCGTTTTTTCGCCAGCTCAAGGTTTTTTGCAAGGTCGTGTTCTTCCCGTTCGTTGTTCTTTAGGTTGTTTTCTTCTTCGTTTTTTGCTTCGCGGTGCAAGCGCAGGTTTTCCGCGCTGTTTTTCACTTTTTCTTCAAGACGCGCCAGGGTTATTTCGTCGCTCCCCACGGCGGCGGTTGCCATTTGAGCCTCCCGGGACAGGGCGGCTATGTTCTGTTCCGTCGTTGTGGCTTGTTCGTCAAAGGCGTGCAGTTCTTTTGCCAAATCCTCTTGCTCTTTGGCGAGGGCGGATTTTTTCTCCCGCAATTCGTCGCCGTGATTTTCGCTTTGTTGCATATTTTTCTGTGCCGTCAGCAAATTTACCCGCTTTTCGTCAAAAAGTTCCGTCGCCCGTTTCAACGCCGCGTTGCACTCGGCCTTTTTTAGCAACAATTCCTGCAAATGCCCGTTGATGTCGGCAAGTCGGCTTTCGCCGTCGCGCAAGCGTTCGGCTGCTTCTTTTCGCGCCTGTTGCCATTGTTCTTCGTGTCGCTCATGAGTTTCGACGGCTTTTTTTAGGCTCTCTATTTCGCTTTCGCGCCCCAAAAAGCCTGTTTCCTTGGCGCGGATGCTACCGCCTGTCATAGAGCCGCCGGGGTTTACCAAATCCCCGTCAAGGGTAACTATACGCAAACGGTAGCCGTAAGTTTTGGCGATAGCAAGAGCGTTGTCCAAAGTGTCCGCCACCGCCGTCCGCGACAGGAGAAAGTCCGCCACGATTTTATATTCGTCCTTTGTTGTCACAAGGTCGTTTAAGTAGCCGATAAACCCCGTGGCTCGTATTTGTTCGCGGTTTTGCCGCAGGGTCAGCGTGTTTAAGGGCAAGAAGGTGACGCGCCCCAAACGGTTGCTTTTCAAAAAGCCGATGGCGGCCTTGGCGGCGGCATCGTTTTTCGTCACGATGTTTTGCAAATTTGCTCCCAAGGCAATTTCGGCGGCAACAACATATTTTTCGGGAACGTCGATTATTTCCGCCACCGCGCCCACAATGTCGCCCCGCCATGGCGCGGTGCTTTTTAGGACGGCTTTTGCCCCCTTGCCGAAACCTTCGTAGGATTCTTGCATACGGAGCAAAAATTGCAATTTGTTTCTGGCGTTGTTAATCTGCCCGCGGCTGTTCATTTCTTCATGGGCGGCTCGATCCAGTTCGGCTCGACGGCCGTTAAGTTCTTGGCGAATTTTGTCGCGTTCTTCGTGGGCTGCGCGTTCTTTTTCCTGTAGGTTCTTCGTTTCGTCGGCGACGCGCTTTTTTTCGTCGGCAAGATTTTTTATTTCTTCCTCAAGGGCGGCTATTGCCGTTTCGCTGTGGCTAAGCCCTTCGGCGAAACCTGCGATTTCCTGCTCGGTTAGGGCAAGTTCCTTTTCTATGTCGGCGGATTTTTGGCGCGACGTTTCTGTTTTTGCGGCAAGTTGCCTTTGTGTTTCTTGTTCGGCCGCAAGTTTTTCCTTTACTTCGGCGATGTTTTGCCTGCGTTGGGTCAAAAGTTCCTCAACCGCCGCAAGTTCCTTGTCAAGGGCGGCTTTTTCTTCGGCGAATTTGCCGATAGTGGCAATTTCCGCCGCCAACTTGGCGTTTAATCCGCGACGGCGGGCAAGAATGTTTTCCTTGGCGGCCGCGCTTTGTTCCTCTCGTTCGTTAAGGGCGGCCATTTCGCCGGAGGTGGCGGCGGATTTTTCCCGTAACTCGTCGATGATGCGGCTTTGCTCTTGGTGTTTTTTCTCAAGGTCAACCACATATTTCATCAACGCTTCATGTTTTGCTTCCGCCGTCTTTGAGTCCGTTTCGATGCCGGCCGCCTTGTCCTTGGCGGCGGTCAAAAGTTCGTTGTTGGCGGTCGCGTCGCCGCTTAATTTTTCGTATTTTGCCGACAACAGCGTAAGATTGCATTTTTGGTAGCGTTCTTTTAACTCGTTGTATTTTTGGGTTTTCTCCGCGCTTTTTTCTAAGGGCGCCAAATCTGTTTCAATCTCGCGGATAATATCGCCGATACGCACAAGATGAGTTTCCGTTTCCTCAAGTTTACGGAGGGACTCTTTTTTGCGGCTTTTGTACTTGGTTATGCCCGCCGTTTCTTCAAAGAAGGCGCGGCGTTCCTCGGGCTTGCTGTTCAAAATGGCGTCGATACGGTTCTGGCCTATAATGCTCATGCCCGAATGACCTATGCCCGTATCGGCGAAAAGGTCGTAAATATCCTTTAGGCGGCAACGGGTCATGTTCAAAAAATATTCGCTCTCGCCGGAGCGAAACAGCCGCCTTGTTATTACAACCTCGTTATAATCGACGGGAAGCCCCCCGTCGTTGTCAAAAGTGAGGGTTACTTCGGCAAAGCCCAATGGTTTTCGCGATGCGCTGCCGGTAAAGATAACGTCCTCGGCGGTGCGGGCGCGTAGATTGCGGGCGTTTTGTTCCCCCAAGACCCAACGGATTGC
>CAJOQC010000229.1 GCA_905236785.1 uncultured Selenomonadaceae bacterium | reverse complement strand
CCAAGAGGAGGGCTGATTTAAGCCTCCCTCTTGGAGGGAGGTGGCAGCCCGCAGGGCTGACGGAGGGAGTTTTTAGAGGTTTCCTTACGTTTATGTTCTTTTTCTTTTGCTTCTTTCTACAAGGAAATTTTTGTCATTTTGGCGTGCATTACCATTTCGCGGGCGTTGTCAAGAGATGCGGTGGTTGCATCTGCGCCGCTTGCCATTCGGGCAATTTCGTTTATTCGTTCCGTATCCGTCAGTTCATGTACGCCGGTGTAGGTTCGTCCGTTTTCCGTGTGTTTTAATATGTACAGGTGAACGTCCGCCATGGCGGCGATTTGGGGCAGATGGGTTATGCACAGCACCTGTTTGTGCCGCGCCACCATGGCTATGCACTCGGCGGCCATTTTCGCCGTGCGCCCGCCAAGACCGGTGTCTATTTCGTCAAAAACCATGGCTGCGGGTGTGTTGTCGTCCGCCGCGCTCACGGCTTTTATGGCCAAGGCCACGCGGGAAAGTTCGCCGCCGGAGGCCGCATCTTTTAACAGGCGCAATTCCTCGCCGGGGTTGGCGGAAAAGTTCATGATAATTTCGTCCGCGCCACGCGAGGTGAAGTTTTCCGTGGGTTTTACTTCCATTATGAACCGAGCTTTTGGCATACCCAAAGAGGAGAGGCGTTTTTCGATTTTTTTTGATAAGTCCGTCGCCGCCGCTATGCGCTTTTTGGTAAGTTCCGCCGCCAAAGATTGCATGGTTTTTTCGGCGGCGGCAAGATTTTTCTTTAGTTCTTCTATGTCTTGCTCATAGTTTTCGATTGCCGCAAGTTCCCCCTTGGCCTTGTCGGCAAACTCCAAAATTTCCTTTGCGCTGTTGCCGTATTTTTTTCGCAAACGGTCTATTACGTCCATGCGCCGTTGCATCTTATTTAGCCTTGCGGGGCTAAAGTCCATGTCTTCGGCGTATTCTTTCACTTCATAGGCCGCTTCTTGCAAGTTTATCTTTGCGTCCTCGATAATTTTTAGGGCGTTGTCAAGGGTGTTGTCAAAGCGGCTCATGTCCGACAAATTGCGGGTAACCGTAGAAAGGGCATCCAAAACCCCCACGCCATCGCGGCCGCCTCCTTCCAAAAGGTCGCAGGATTCGCCCACATATTCGGCTATGCGTTCGGCGTTGGCAAGGCGGCGAATGTCCTCTTCAAGTTCTTCGTCCTCCCCCTCCGCAAGTTCCGCGTCTTCTATTTCCTTTATTTGCCATTTTAATATGTCCGTTCGTTCGGCGGAACGCTCTGCCGACTCTTCCTTTTCGGCAAGTTCCTCTTTGGCGGCGGTGTAATTATGGTAGGCATCGGCATACTTGGCGGCAAGTTCGCCGTTTTGTCCGTCGATAAGGGCGTATTGACTGCTCTCTTTCAACAGGGCAAGATTTTCGTTTTGCCCATGAATGTCAATAAGGAGTGCGCCGAGTTTTTTGAGGGTCGTCAGCGTAACATGAGCGCCGTTCACAAGGACAGTGTTGCGGCCGTTTTTGTTCAGTTGGCGCAGGATTATTATTTCGGCGGTTTCTTCGTCGTAATCCGTGGCCTGTTCCGCCAAAAAATCTTTAAGGTCGCGGGATAAACCATGCCCCTCGGCAAAGGAAAACACCGCCTCCACCCGCAAACTGTCGCAACCGGTGCGAATTGCCCCCGCCGCAAGCCGCCCGCCCAGAACCGCGCCCAAAGCGTCGATAAGAATTGATTTGCCCGCGCCGGTTTCGCCGGTCAATATGTTAAGCCCCGCGCCAAATTCCACCTCCACATGCTCAAGGAGTGCGAAATTTTGCACCGTCAGCATTTTCAGCATTAGTTCTGTTCGCCCCACATTTTCTTTTGCAAAATTTTATAATAGTCCTTGTCCTCGAATTTAACTATTCGCGCCGGCAGTTTGGCCTTTTTCACCACCACGGAGTCCCCGGGGAGCAAGCGAAAACTTTCCTGCCCGTCAAAGGTCACCACCGTGTCTTGATGAACATTGGCGATGTCGATTGAAACCACGTCGTTTTCGCTTACCACCAAAGGCCGCATATAATAGGTATGGGCGCAAATGGGCGTTAGGATAAGGGCGGGGACAATCGGATTTATAATCGGCCCGCCCGCCGACAGGGAATAGGCCGTAGAGCCGGTGGGGGACGCGACAATGAAGCCGTCGGCCTTACACTCCATAAGCTCGTTGCCGTTTATGCCCAGGGTAAAACGAAGCATACGCGATACCGAACCTTTTGCCACCACCACGTCGTTTACCGCGTCGGACAAAAAATGTTCCTTGCCGCCGCTTTTTATCCAGCCCGACAGGAGCAGTCGTTCTTCGATACGATAATTGCCCGCAAGAATTTTCTTCAATTTGTTTTCAAGTTCGTCAGGCTCTATATCTGCCATAAATCCGAGAGTGCCTATGTTGATGCCGCATACGGGCACGCCCCGCGCCCCCATGCGGCGGCATACTCCCAAAAGAGTGCCGTCGCCGCCTATGGAAAGCGCCAAGTCCGCCGGGTAACGGGCAAAATTTTCCTTGTCGGCGTATTCTTCGCAGTCAAAAAAACGCGCCGCGTCGGCGGGCAAGCGCAAGCCAACCCCGTGGGAGCGACAAAATTCTTTTATCCGCGCAAGAATGGCCGCCGATTGTTCCTTGTTGATGTTCGGGAAAACCGCCAAATTAAACATTTTCCGTATTTTTTCTCCCGTCCAATTCCTCATGGGCTTCGTCAACCGTCTGCTTAATCATGACTTCGTCAATAAATGCACCCTCGTCGCTTTTGCCGATAAGAAGCAAAAATTCTATGTTGCCGTTTGGCCCTTTCACCGGCGAATAGCTAAGGCGCAAGGGGTAAAGCCCTTCTTTGCGGCAAAAGTCAATCACCCGAGCGACGGTGACCATATGAACATTTTTGTCCCGCACTACGCCCTTTTTGCCCACATACTCGCGCCCGGCTTCAAATTGCGGTTTTATAAGGGCGACGATTTTCGCCGTGTCGGAGATTAGTTTTTTAATTACGGGCAAAACTTTCGTAAGGGAAATGAAAGCCACGTCAACGGAAACAAAATCGGCGACAAAAGGAAGCATATCGGCGGTAACGTTTCTTATGTTCGTCCGCTCCATGTTTATAACCCGCGCATCGGTGCGAAGTTTCCAGGCAAGTTGGCCGTAGCCAACGTCCACGGCGACAACCTGCGCCGCGCCCCGCTGAAGCATACAATCCGTAAAACCGCCGGTGGACGCGCCGATGTCAAGAGCTTTTGCGCCGGTTATGTCCAAGTCGAAACAATTTAACGCCTTTTGAAGTTTCAACCCGCCGCGACTTACAAAGGGCAAATCTTCGCCGATTAAGGTTATGGGTAGGGCAGGGTCGATTTTTGTCCCCGCCTTGTCGATTTTTTGCCCGTTTACCAAAACTTTGCCCGCCATTATGAGGCTTTTGGCGCGTTCGCGGCTGTCGGCAAGCCCCGCCGCCGTCATAAGTACGTCAAGCCGTTCTTTACTCATGTTTATATTTTTCTTCCGTAAGGGCGGCGATATTTTCGGCGGTCAAGCCGCAAAGTTCCAAAAGCTCGCCCTTTGCGCCATGCTCGATAAATTTGTCGGGAACACCAAAGCGCAAAAGAGGTACGCGCAAGTTTGCGTCGGCGAAAAACTCCGCCGCCGCCGAGCCGAAACCGCCGGCCAAAACATTTTCTTCTATGGTAACGACAAGTTTTTTCTGCGCCACTCGCCGCAAACATTCTTCGTCAAGGGGTTTTACAAAACGCACATTGACCACTTCGGCATCAATACCCCTTTCAGCAAGAATATCCGCCGCCTTTAGGGCAAGTTGCGTCATGCTCCCCACCGCCAACAGGGAGACGTAATCGCCTTGCCGCAAAACCTCCGCTTTGCCCCAGTCAAGGGGAGAAATTTCTTCGATGGCCACTCCAAGCCCTGCGCCTCGCGGGTAGCGAATAGCCGTGGGCAAGGATTTTTCAAAGGCCGCCGCCAACATTTGCCGCAGTTCGTTTTCGTCCTTGGGCGCAAGAATATTCATGTTCGGTATATGCCGCAGGTACGACAAATCAAAAACCCCGTGATGGGTCGGCCCGTCCTCACCGACAATTCCTGCGCGATCGAGGGCGATAACCACAGGGAGATTTTGAAGGCACACGTCATGAATAATCTGGTCGTAGGCGCGTTGGGCGAAGGTGGAATAAATCGCCGCCACCGGCTTTTTCCCCGCCGCCGCCAAAGCCGCCGCCATGGTGAGGGCGTGTTCTTCGGCGATGCCCACGTCAAAAAAGCGGTTGGGGAATTTTTCCGCGAAAAGTTTCAGCCCCGTCCCTCCCGGCATGGCTGCGGTTATGGCAACAATGTTTTCGTCCTTTTCGGCAAGTTCCGCCAATGTTTCGCCGAAAACCGCCGTATAAGTTTTGATGTTACTCTTGGGCGCAAGTTTCCCCGTGGCGGCATCAAATTTGCCCACGCCATGGAACACCTCCGGGGCGTTCTGCGCCGGGCGGTAGCCTTTGCCCTTCTTGGTGTGGACATGGATTAAAACCGGCTCGGCCATCTTCTTGGCGTCAGCGAAAACTTCCTTCAAAAGTTCCAGGTTATGCCCGTCAATAGGACCTATGGTCTTAAAGCCAAGCTGTTCAAACAGGCCGCCTATGCTGATCAGGGATTTTGCCCCGTCCTTTATTTCGGCGGCGGTCTTTAGGGCTTTGCCGCCGAATTTGGGAATATTTTTTATAAGTTCCACTGCGTCCCGTTTGGCCTGGCCGTATTGAAAAGCGATATGCAGTTTGTTTAGATAGCCGCTTAACGCCCCCACGTTTTTGGCGATGGACATTTCGTTGTCGTTTAGGACAACGATGAGTTTTTTCTTCATCCCTCCGGCGTTGTTGAGGGCTTCAAAGGCTTCGCCCCCCGTCAATGCGCCGTCGCCAATCACCGCCACCACATTATGCTTTTCGCCGTTTAAGTCCCGCGCCAAGGCAAAACCCAACGCCGCCGACACAGATGTGGAGGCATGCCCCGCGCCGAAGGCATCAAAGTCCGATTCGGCGCGGCGAGGAAAGGGCGCAACGCCTCCTTTGGTGCGAAGAGTGGCAAAATTATCCCGTCGCCCCGTCAAAATTTTGTGGGCGTAGGCTTGATGCCCTACGTCCCAAATGATTTTGTCCTTTGGCGCGTCAAACACCGAATGAAGAGCCACGGTAAGTTCCACCGCGCCCAAACTTGAGGCTAAATGCCCGCCGTTGGCGGCGGTGATGTTTATGATAAGTTCGCGTATTTCTTTGCACAGTTGTTCGCTCTGCGCCGCGCTTAATCTTTTAAGGGCGCGGGGGCTGTCAATCCTGTCTAAAATTCGCATCAGCTTTCACGTCCCGCCAAAAAACGTACCGCTTCCCGCAAGAAGTCGGCCTTATCGTCAAACATATCCAAGGCGTTTATCGCGTTTTCAATGGCTTCGTCGGCCTTTTGCCGCGCCCCCGCCTCCGACAGCAAGGATACATAAGTGGACTTATGGTTCTTCTCGTCGCTCCCCACGGGCTTGCCGATAACAAGTGCCGACCCCGTAACGTCCAAAATATCGTCGGTAATTTGAAAAGCCAACCCGAAATTTTCCGCATACGCGCCAAGGGCGGCGATTTCATTTTCCCCGGCATCCGCCAAAATTGCGCCGCTGATGACAGATGCCCTAAAGAGTGCGCCCGTTTTGCCGCCGTGAAGTTTTTTCAGTTCTTGCAGGCTGATGTTTTCGTTTTCCGCGCCGATGTCCAAGACTTGACCGCCCACCATGCCGGCCATGCCCGCCGCATGGGCAATTTCTTTTGTCACCGCCACAATTTTTTCGGGGGTGGTGTTCTCATGGGTCAATGTTTCAAAAGCCAAGGTCAAAAGGGCATCCCCGGCCAAAATTGCCGCCGCCTCGCCGTAAACTTTGTGATTGGTGGGCTTGCCCCGCCGAAAGTCGTCGTTGTCCATGGCGGGCAAATCGTCATGAATAAGGGAATATGTGTGAATCATCTCAAGGGCGGCCGCCGACAAAAGGAAATTTTCCCCGTTGCCCCCCACAGCGTCGGCTGCGGCCATCAAAAGGACGGGGCGCAAGCGTTTGCCCCCTGCCATAAGGCTGTACTCCATGGATTTTTTCAGCGTCTCATCAAGGGACACGCCACGCTCCAATTCTTCCTCAAGGCATTTTTCGGTAAGCTCCCGCCGCCGTTGCCATATTTTCTTAAAATCCATAATCATTCCTCTATAAACAAAGGTTGGGGATCCGTATCTTCGCCGACAACGACGTTCATTGCGTCCTCGGCGGCGTTTAGCGCGTCACGGCACTTTTGCGCCAAGTCCACGCCTTCGGCGTAGTCCTTCATAAGTTCGGCAAGTTTCGCGTCGCCTTTTTCCATTTTGCCGACAATTTCTTCAAGACGGGCAAGATTTTTTTCAAAATCCTCCACCGTCGCCGTTGATTTTTTCCTTGGCATCATATCCCCCCGCTTGTCAATATTTCCCGCGCTTGGGCGCGAATTTTTCCGTCGCTTAACAAAACATCGAGCATATCCCCCGCCGCAATTTTTTTCGCGCTGGCCACGGTTTTGCCGTTCTTTTGCACGGCGGCAAAGCCCCGCCGCATAACCGCCGCAGGGTTTAGAGCATCAAGTTTGTTAAGCGCGACTTCAAAACGATGGGTTTTATCGCGAACGCTGTCCCTATTTGCAACCTGCAATCGTTCCGTCAAACTGTCCAAAATCTGCAACCTGTCCGCCAAAAGTTCATGTGGCGCGGCAAGGGCGCATCGTTCAAGACGGTTTTGCCGCCTCTCAAGCTCATGACGAAAATTGTCCCGTAAACGTAAACTTAACTGCAAAACCCGCCGCGCAAGTTCCTCCCTGTCCGGCACGGCAAGCTCCGCCGCTTGGGACGGCGTGGCGGCGCGAACGTCGGCGGCAAAATCCGCCAATGTAAAGTCCGTTTCATGCCCCACCGCCGATATTATCGGGATTTTTGATTCGGCTATGGCGCGAACCACCGTTTCTTCGTTAAAGGCCCACAAGTCCTCCGCCGAGCCGCCGCCTCTACCGACAATTAAAACGTCGGTTTTATATTCGCGGTTAAAAAACTCGATGGCCTTTTTTATTTGGGGCGCAGCCTCGACCCCCTGCACCGCCACGGGGTACAGGGCTATGGAAACGCTGCGGTTCCTTCGTTTGGCCACTCGGTTAATATCCCGCAAAACAGCCCCGGCTATGCTCGTAACCACGCCGATTGTTTTTGGGAAAAAGGGCAGCTTTTGTTTTCGGCGGCTGTCAAATAAGCCTTCGGCGGCAAGTTTGGCCTTTAGCTGTTCAAAGGCCATGGCAAGCGCGCCCATTCCCTCCGGCTCCATGGAATTTGCGTAGAGCTGATACACGCCGTCCCGTTCGTAAATGCCGATGCGCCCCGTGATGATTACGGCCATGCCGTTTTGCGGCGCAAATTTCAGGGTCATTGCCGAGCTTTTGAACATCACGCCCTTTATGGCCGATTCTTCGTCCTTTAGGGTAAAATAGCAATGTCCCGAAGGGTAACGCTTAAAGTTTGAAAGTTCGCCCTTTACGGCGATATTTTTAAGCAAAGTATCGCTGTCTAAGATTTGCTTTATGTATTTTGTTATTTCGCTTACGGTTTTTGCTTTTACCATGCCACATACCATATCATAAAGAAAAGCCGTGTTCAAGTCACGCTTTGGGCATGACGCGAACCGGCAATTCAAAAGTCTTTGGAATCCGTCATAAGTAAAGAAACTTTTTATGAACAGTCCCTTTGTATTTTTTTCATGGAAACGCGCCGACTTTTTTGTAATCAGCCCGTCGTTTTCTCGGCAGACTCATTCGCCATGCGCGTCATCGCGCCCAATATTCCGTTGACGAATTGCCCCGACTCGTCCGCGCCGTATTTCTTGGCCAACTCCACCGCTTCGTTTATGACAATGGCGGGGGTTATTTTTTCTTCGGCGAAAAACATTTCATAGGCGGCCAGCCGCACGATGTTGCGGTCAGCCGCGCCCATGCGCCCTATCTGCCAACTGCGGGAAACATTTTTTATGCGGCGGTCTATCTCCGCAAGATTTTCCGTCGCGCCCTCCGCCAAAATCTTGGCGTATTCTCGTTCGTTCTTGGTCAACTCGTTATCTTCAAACACCGTCAAAATGATGGCATCTTTTTCTTCGGCGTTAAAATCAAGGCCGAACATTATCTGTAAAGCGGATTCCCGCGCTTTGGTGCGGCTCATCTTTCACTCCGTATCAATGCTGAAATCTTTCCGGCAAATGTTTTAAGAGTTGCATAAATTCGTCGGTTTCGCCCTTATCCAACTTCATGCCGATGTATAGCCCCAGACCCATGCAAAGGGCAACAAAGAGGGTGCTGAAGAAACCGAACACCAATATTGACGCGCCCACAACAAGCCCCAAGATAGCGCCCGTTGTTTTTGCCCTGTGTTCGCGCCACAAAAACAAAAGTGCCTGTCTTAAATCTTCCGTCATTTGTCAGCCCCGTCTTTACACTACTTTTTTGCTGCCGCTGCCGGATATTTCGCGGACGTTTATTTTAACCACAGCGTCTTTAACGGACAAAGCAGTTTCAAGTTCGCTCTTTACGCCGGCAATTATCTCGCTTGATACCTGCGGCGCATTCGCCCCCGACAATATGGCGATGTCAAGATTGACGTTAAGCGCGTCCTCGCCGCCGAAACCGCTTATTTTCGCCGCCGCCTCGCGGACGCTTCCCACGGTCATGGCAGTTCGTTCGGCCAAGTTTTTCACCGCATCGACGGAAACTTTTATCTCGCCGCCGTCGCCCTTAACAAGGCTTATCTCCTTTTCTTCCTTCGGCTTTTTGTTTCGCACGAAATAACTGTAGCAAAGGAAATAGAAGCCAAAGAACGCCAGCACCGCAAAGGCGATGGATGTCTCTTGAAACTTCAACAAATATCGAAGTTCGTTTATAAAAACATTCTCCGGCAAAACTTTAAGCCCCAAGAGCAGGAATATAACCGACAAAACAAGAACGGTCAGCGAATACCAAAAGCAAAGAAACCTGTTAATTATCCCCAAAAGTGTATCAGCCTCTCTTAACGAACCCGCGCTTCTTCAGGCTCCGGCTCTTCCTCCGGGAAGCCCACGCCCTGCACGTGAACATTGACCTCGATGACGGAAAGCCCCGTCATGGTCTCGATGGCGCGTTTTACGCCCTCTTGAACCGCCAAGGCCACATCGGGGATTCTCACGCCGTATTTAACGATGATGTAAAGATCGACGGCCGTTTCTTTTTCGCCGACTTCCACCCGCACGCCTTTAGAAAAGTTCTTGCGCCCCAAAATCTCGGCGATGCCGCCGGCGATACCGCCGCTCATGCCGGCAATGCCCTCAACTTCCGTGGCCGCAAGCCCCGCTATGATGCTCACTACCTCGTCGGCGATACGCACCGCGCCCAAGTTGCCCGCAGGGTCGCTTTTCACCGTCAAAACTTTTTCTTTTTCCTTGTTTGTGTTGTTATCCATTTGTAAAGCCTCCCTTTTCTCCTTGCTTTTATTTTTACGTTTCTTTCCCATTTCGCCGTACTTATCCAAAATCCTGCTTTTGCCGCTAAATTTTATGCCCGCTCGATATAATTTCCCGTGCGAGTATCAATGCGAAGAACGTCGCCTTCGTTGATAAAGAGAGGCACACGAACCTCATACCCTGTCTCAAGGGTGGCCATTTTCGTTGCGCCTGTTGCGGTGTTGCCCTTTACGCTCGGTTCACATTCCGTCACTTTAAGGTTCACGGAGTTAGGCAGGCTTATGCCGATAATCTTGCCCTTAAAGGTCTGCAAATTTACCTCCGTGTTCTCCAAAAGATAATTTAGAGCGTCGCCAAGTTGCTCCTTGGTAAGTTCCGTCTGCTCGTAAGTTTCCGTGTCCATAAAGGCGTAACTGCCGTCGGATTCGTAAAGATACTGCATACGCCGCGTGTCAAGGTGGGCGGCGGGCATCTTTTCGTTGGGGTTAAATGTGCGCTCCACAACCGCGCCCGTTTCCACGTTCTTTATCTTTGTCCTTACAAAGGCCGCTCCCTTGCCCGGTTTTACGTGCTGAAACTCAACAACCTGCCATGCGCCGCCGTCAATCTCAATGGTAAGGCCGGTTCTGAAATCTGTGCTTGAAATCATTTCTAAAGCTCCTTAATAAATCTCGATAAGTTCTTTGGTCGAAAGGGTCAGCCTTTCGCTTTTTCCCTTTTTTACAAGGGTTGTGTCCTCGATGCGAATACCGCCCCAACCTTCTATGTATACGCCGGGTTCAACGGTGATAATCGCGTTTTCGGGAAGACTTTCACATTTGCTCTTTGGCGACAATCGCGGGTCTTCATGAATTTCAAGCCCTACGCCATGACCTAAGCTGTGGCCGAAATACTTTGCGTATTCGCCTAAGCTGTCCCGCGCTGCCTTGTCTACTTCAACGCCGGACTTGCCCGCCGCAAGAGCGCAAAGCCCCGTCTTTTGCGCCGCCAAAACCGCCGCGTAAACTTCCTTTTGCCTGTTGTCGGCCTTGCCCACGCAAACCGTGCGGGTCATGTCCGAACAATAGCCGCCGCAAACCGCGCCAAAATCCATTGTAACAAATTCGCCCTCATTTATCAACTTGTTTGTTGACGTGCCATGGGGCAAACTGCCGCGAACCCCCGAAGCCACAATCGTCAAAAAAGCGGTCTTCTCCGAACCTTTTTGCCGCATTATGTACTCTAAACGCGCCGCTACTTCGTTTTCCCTAAGCCCCGGGCGAATAAAGCCGATAATCTCCGCAAAGGCGGCGTCGGCAATTTCGCAGGCTTTTTTTATGAGGGCAATTTCACTTTCGTCCTTGGCCACGCGCAAATCGTCGAACTTGGCGGGAATGAATTTAATGCTTTTATCAATGTTTTCGGCGTTCTTTTGCAATACGCGAAAATCGTCGTAAATAATCCCGTTGCCCTCAAAGGCTACGTTTTTACAGTTTAACTCGGCTACACACTCGGCGGTTTTTTTCAAAAGACCGTCCTTTTGCTCCGCCACCGCAAAACCTTCGGCCTCTTTTTTGGCCTGTTCCGTGTAGCGGCTGTCGGTGATGATTAACGCCGCCTTGGGTGTTATGACAAGGGTGGCAGAATCTCCCGAAAATCCGCTGAAATATCTTAAATTGGCCTCTTTTACGATAACGACCGCCGAATATTTTTCCTTGGCCATAACCGCCCGAAGCCGCAACAAACGATTTTTGGTCATCATTCCCCCGTTATCTTCGTAAGAGCAAAGGAAAGGGCAAGCATATAGCTATCCGCCCCAAAGCCCGCAATTTGCCCCACAACCACGGGGGCAATCAGGGATTTATGGCGAAACTCTTCCCGCTTGTGAATGTTCGACAAATGGACTTCTATTGTCGGCACGTTTACGGCGGCTATGGCGTCGCGAATGGCAACACTGGTGTGGGTGTAGGCGGCGGCGTTTAGTATGATGTAATCATATTTCCCTTGCGCTTCTTGAATGAGCGTCACCAACTTGCCTTCGCAATTTGCCTGTATGCACTCTATGGCAACCCCGGATTTTTCGGCGCGGCTTCTTAACCCTTCGTTTATGTCCTCAAGGGTGGTTTTGCCGTAAATTTCCGGCTCTCGCTTGCCCAAGAGGTTGAGGTTCGGCCCATGTAACACCAATATTTTGTTATGCAAAATTTTCTCCTTAATAACGAACGTTAAAATCCTGTTCCCGCAAGTCTGTTTCAATGGCATCGAGGTCAAGCCGTTCCACCTTGATAAAACCGCCGCCGCGACGAATTTTTTTCAAAAAACTTTCGATGTTATCCGTTGTGCCCTGTATTTCCATGGTAACCGTTCCGTCGGGCATATTCTTTACCCAACCCGTCAAGCCATGTTCCATGGCGGTCTGTTGCACGAAGAAACGAAAGCCCACGCCCTGCACGCGCCCATGCGCCGTGCCGAAATATCGCACAATTTCCTTTTCAGTCATATTGAATACCCCATAAATTACTACGCCGTGAGTTTTATTTCGCCCCGGCTTACTATCTTCCACACATAGCCCTCGGCGGTAAATACCGCCGGACGCACCAGTTGCACCCTGCTAAAGATGCCGCCGCGATAATTGGAGCTAAAGGCATCCACCAACCCCCCGGCGCGATGACGGTTTTCGTCGTACATGAGCATGGGGTTTGGCATTACCGCAAAACGTTTGTCCTTTAGCTGAACCGCCCAAAAATCCCCCTTAAAAGCGGTGGGCGCGTCGGTGAATATGGGCGCGGCCTCTTTGCGGGTCATTCTTACACCCATATTGGCGCAGGAAAAAGCCCGCACGGAAAACTTTTGGGCAAATTCTTCGCCGCCTATACCTTGCGCCGCGCCTATGTCGTTGTATTCTTCGGTGAAGGTTTTTTTTGGCTTGGGCGGCGGAGGAGGAGCTTGATGCATGGGTACGGGTATCGGCACGGGGACGAAGGCTTGCTCTTCCCGCGCTTGTTGTTGGCGAAGACCGAGGCTTATAATCGGCTTTTCGTTTGGCCGCAAATGCCCGGCCACAAAAGGCTCGAAATGTTGCCCTTGTCGGCCTTTTGGCTTTTCCGGCGACAAGATTGAGGCCGCCGTAATGTGTTCAAAGGCGGGGGCTGATATTTTCCCCGGGGCAAATTCCGAATCGTCCCAATCCTTTGCGCTTTTGTTGGTTTTGTCGGCGGTTTTCCTGCTCTTTTTGCGGGCGTTGTTGGCCATGGCCGTCTCAAGTTCCGTCAAACGTTCGTTGAAACGGGCAAACATGGCGCGGTTATGTTGGTGTTGCGCCTCCAAATCCATTTCAAGCTGATTTATCTTGCTGTTGAGGCGGTTAATTTCCTTTTGCACTTCATATTCCATTACTGTTCACCTCCGTCCCCACAATCCTTATAAGGGATAGGGGCGCAGCATCCTCCTTTAAGCGAATTTTTATTTTCTCTTTGGGATGCGGCGCAACCTCTATGGGTAAATTATCTTCGTTTCGCATATCGTCAAGGTCTTGGGTGAAATTTTCCCCTGCGGGCGTTAAAATTTCGATTTTTTGCCCTATCGCCAAACGCCCCCGCTGTTCTGCCCAATATAAACCCGTTTGTTCGTCATAGCCGCGAACAATGCCGCCGAACACGACAGAACGTTCATAGCTTGATGATTCGTAAATTTGCCCGTTTTCCTCTTTGTCGGCGAAAAAGCCGCCCCAATACCTGCGATGGGAAATTTTCTGCAATTCCTCCGCCCATGGTTTTTTTACCGAAAAATTATCGGGGTCGGCAAAATAGGCATCAATAGCCTGCCGATAGGCTTTCACCGCCCCGGCGACGTAATGGACGCTCTTTGCGCGCCCTTCAATCTTAAGGCTGTCAACGCCGCTTTCGATTACGTCTTTTATATACGGGAGCAAGTTTAAGTCTTTGGAATTAAATATGTAAGTCCCCGCCGCATCTTCGGCTGCGGGAAAGTATTCGTCGGGGCGTTTTTCTTCCTGCAAAAAATATTTGTAGCGGCAGGGTTGGCGGCACTCGCCGCTGTTGGGGTCGCTCCCCGTAAGATATTTAGATAGCATACAACGGCCGGAATAGGACATACACATGGCGCCGTGAATGAAAATTTCAAGTTCCGCCGAGGTTTTGCGGCGGATTTTTATGATTTCTTCTTTGGTCAACTCCCGCGCCAATACAATTCGCTCCGCCCCCAACTTTTGCCAAGCGTTGACGGCGGCGGCGTTTACTGCGTTGGCTTGGGTGCTGATATGTATTTTTAGACGGGGCGCAACCTCCCGCGCCGTCATAAACACGCCCAAGTCCGCCACCAACGCCGCATCTGCCGCCGATTGTTCCAAAAATCGCAAATAATCGGGCAAATCGACAAACCCGCCCTCATGGGGGAAGGCATTAACCGTCACATAAATCTTTTTTCCTCGTTCGTGGGCATAGCGGACGGCGGCGGCAATTTCCTCCCGGGAAAAATTTTCCCCGAAGGCGCGAAGGTTGTACCCTTTGCCCCCTATATACACTGCGTCCGCGCCGTAGGCAAAAGCGAAAATCATCTTTTCAAAACTGCCCGCCGGGGCTAAAAGTTCGGGCTTTTTCGCCATGGTCAGCGCACCTCGTCAACGATTCGCAAATGTTCGTCGTAGGTGTATGAATAATGATTATGCCCGTCGCGGTCGGCGACAAAATACAAATAGTCCGTTTCGGCAGGGTAAAGCACCGCTTCGATTGCATCAAGGCCGGGGTTTGCCACAGGTCCGGGTGGTAAACCCGCGTTTTGGTAGGTATTGTAGGGCGAATCTATTTTCGTGTCTTCGATGCTAACGTCCTCCTTGGGCGCGTCCATAAGATATTGCAACGTGGCATCGGATTGCAAGGGCATATTTAAGTCCAAGCGTTTAAGAAAAACTTGGGCGATAATCGGCCTGTCCTCATCAAAACGCGCCTCTTTTTCCACCAAGGACGCAAGGGTTATAAGCTCGTAAACAGACAAGTTCATTCGTTCGGCGCGGCGGCGCATCTCGTCCGTCAAACGATTGTCAAAATCGCGGCTCATCATGTCCATTATGTCCTCGCAGGTGGCATCCGTGTCGATAACGTAAGTGTCGGGGAACAAAAAACCCTCGGCGCGATAGTGAGCGTATTTGCTTTTCTTCATATAATTATACGGCGCATAATTCTCGGCCAGTTTCAAAAATTCTTTTTCGCTTGCAATTCCCGACTTATCGAGGCGTTTAGCGATTTCTTTCACGGTGAAACCTTCGGGAATGGTGAACTTAAAGACCTCCGACGAACCGTTTAGGAGCATTTCCAAAACGTCGTCAGTTTCCATGTTGCGGTTAAAGGCGTAACTGCCGGTCTTAAATTTGTCCTCGTAGCCCAAGAGTTTGGCTTTTGCCCAAAAGGTATAGCGATTGCCGATAATTCCGCGGGTCGCGAGCATCGCACCCACATCTTTGGCGTTCATGCCGCTTTTCACCTTCACATACACCGGCGAATTTAAGTCGCCGTCGCCGGTGTCGGAGAGCCAAGCCACCAAGGCGCACCCCCCCGCCGCGCAAAGAAAGAACACAAAGGCGGCAATAACGGCATACTTAACAAGCCCGCCATGCAAAAATTCGGGCAAATATTTTTTTATTCGTTCCAAAGTTTCGTAAAAATCCGGCAACAAGCACACCTACTATTCTTCAATATGACAAATTCCCGCCACCTATCCTGCAAGAATTTGCACTCTTATTCTATTTTCGTTCATTATACAAAAAAACCGGGGGAAAAACAACCGATACTTGGGACTTGTTCATATTAGGAACAATTTTTCTTTGGCAATTATGATTATCCATAGGCAACCTCTAAAAGCCCCTCTGTCAGCCCTGCGGGGTAACGGAGGGGGCTATATGTTGCCTTATAACTTTTCATAATTTTTTCTTTTTGACCTATTGACTTTTTGACTTTTTGATGTATAATAATAATCGCAAGGGGGAAATGAAAAGAGAAATCGAAAAGAGGCAACAAAAAAAGATTAGCATGAAAATATTAACCCACTTGCCTAACTAAGATTAACAAGCAATCTGCTTTTTCGAGAGGAGAAGATAATTATGTTCGGATTGGTTCCTTTTGGTTCAAGAAAAAATTTAGCGCGTACCGATAACGGTTTCGGCGGTTTGTTCGACGTGTTCAACGACCCGTTTTTCCGGGAAGATTTTATGCCTTTTGCCGGCGGTTTTGCCGGCGGCGCGTTTAAGGTAGATGTGGAGGATAAAGGCGATTCCTACGAACTTACGGCGGATTTGCCGGGCTTTAGCAAAGATGATGTAACCCTTAATTACGAAAACAATTACCTTACCATAGCCACGCGCAAAAACGAGGAGAAAAACGAGCAAGACGAAAAGGGCAATTTCATTCGCCGCGAAAGAAGAACAGGAAGCATGAGCCGTTCCTTCTATGTGGGCGAGATAGACGAAAAGAAAGTCGATGCCGAATTTAAGGACGGGGTTTTGAAGGT
>CAJOQC010000228.1 GCA_905236785.1 uncultured Selenomonadaceae bacterium | reverse complement strand
TCAATGGAAATAATCTTATGTCGCAGGACGTAGACCAAGGCTTGAGTGCGGTCGTTTACGCCCAATTTGCGGAATATGTTGGTGAGGTGGTTTTTCACGGTTTTTTCGCTGATACAAAGGGTGCCGGCGATGTCTTGATTGTCGTAGCCTTTGGCGATACAGCTTAAAACGTCGATTTCTCTTGAGGTTAGGCGTTCGGCTCGTCCTTCTTTCCACATTTGCCGCGCTTTTTCGTTCACGTTTAGGTTTTCTTCACCGTTAAATTCGCCGAAAATTCGCTCGGCAATGGGCGGATAGACGAATGTGCCGCCGCGATTTACGATGTGAATTGCCTTTATCAGCACCTCCGGGTCTACGTCTTTTAGCAAATACCCCGATGCGCCGTTTTTCAAAAGTTCCAATACATAACTGTCGCCGTCATGAATGGTGAGGGCGATTATTTTTGTGCGGCATTTGGCGGCTTGAAGTTGTTTGGCCACTTCAATGCCGTTTAATTCCGGCATATTTATGTCCAAAAGCAAAATGTCGGGCTGCAGGACAAGGGTTCTTGCCAAGGCGGCCTGCCCGTCCTGCGCTTCGCCCACCACCGTCAAATCGTCCTCAAGATTAAGCACCCGTTTAATCCCCTGCCGCAACAGGGCATGATCGTCGGCAATTAAAATTTTTACAGCCATATTATTTAAGCACCCTCGCCGTTAAAAAAATCATTATTTCCGAATCAGCTTTTTCTTTTCGCAAATTGCGGAAAAACACGCCCAAAACGGGCAAATCTCCCAAGAAGGGAACTTTGGAAAGCCGCCGCGACTCCTCCGCGCCGATAAGCCCGCCGATTACCATGGTTTCGCCGTCCTTTAGCCGCACCGTAGTTTCGGCGGAACGGTTTTGTATACGATACGCCCGCATTTCGTCCACATAAATTGGGGAGCTGACCTCTGTATGCACGCGGCTTGTTATGTAACCGTCCTCGTTCACTCGCGGCGTACAACGGAGGATTATGCCCACCTTCTTGTACTCCACGGAGGATGTGGCGCTTGTGTTTGTCGCCACGGTTTTTGGCACGGGAATCTCGCCGCCTATGGTGATGACGGCTTCTTTACCTTGCAACGCCGTGATGTTAGGCTTAGAGAGCATCTTTGCCTTGCCGTCGGTGATAAGGGCGTTTATTTTCGCTTCGTAATAAAATTCAAATGGATAACCCTCAGGCCCGCGGCCAAACTGAATAATCCCGCCCACATTGCCGTCGTTGTAACTTCGGGTCACCGTTGTTTTCGGCACATCCTCCCGAAGGGTGGTGTAACTGCCGTCGGCGTTTTCTGCGGTGCGGTAGCGGCTCTCGTATGTGGTTTCGCGTTTGGGGTATTGGGGGAGGGTTGACCAGTTCCATTCAACGCCCAAATTTTTGGCGGCGTTTTTGTCCACCGCCACCACCTTGGCTTCGATTGAAACCTGTTTTGCGGGTATGTCCACCTTTTCGATTAAATTTCGTATGGCTGCGGCCTGTTGGGGCGTGCCGTAAAATATCACGGTGTTTGTCGCCGCATCCGCCGTTGCTCGAACGCTTTGTTCAAAACGTCGATTGTCAAGGGTTCTTGCGGTTTTATCGCCGTCGCTTTTTGCGCCGCGCCCCAAGTCGAAATAGCCCAAGGTGTCGTCGATGATTTTTAGGACTTCCGCAGCGTCGGCGTATTGGAGGTTATAGGAATATACGCTTTTGGAAAGACCGCTTTTGGCCGCCGAAACAAGATAATTGCCGTTTCGCTCCTCCACCGACAAGCCCTTTACGTCGGCGATAAAATAAATGGCCTCGGCGGGGGAAATATCTTTTAGGTTAATTGTTATCGTGCCTTTTACGCTCTCGTCAACAACAAGCCCCAAGCCGCCCAATCGCGCTGCGCTCATAAGAGCCTGCCTTACGTCCAAGTTCGTGCCGACAATGGACATGGCGGAACAATTTGCGGCGAACAAAAGAAAGGATGCCGTGGATATAAAAAGATATTTAATGAAAAGTTTACTGTTTATCAAGATATAATGTCACTTCGCTTGTTCCGTCGGTCAAAGTCACGCTGTCGGCGGTTATCCGCGTTGCTCGACAGCCCGAAAAAATTTCGCCTTGGGCAACGGCCTGCGAGTTTTGGCCGTCGGACAAAAATGCCAAAAAATTGCCGCCTTCCGAGGCTATGCCTTGCAGTTTCGGCGCGTTCTGTTTGCTTTTCGCGGCTGTCGGCAAAGGGGCGATTGCGGGGGGCGCATCTTTGGCGGCGGTTGCCCTTTCTTCGCCGTCGCGGGTTTCGTGGCTGTCGGTGAAGGGGTTTTTCAGTTTGCCGTCAAAATTTTCGACGGCCGCCGCGCCTTTGGGCTTTTTATGCGCCGCTTGCGCCGTGGGCGGTGTGGTTTTATAGACAAGGCTGGTTTCTTGGGGCGCGGAAAAGTCTGCGATAAAATACGCCGTCACCGCCGCCGCAAAAAGAGCAAAAGCCACCGCCTGTCGTTTTTTGTCCTCGTTGTAGTTATTCGGTTCTTCGTCGGTAATCATATAAAAACGGTTATTTTTGGGGCTATGCCTGCGGCAAAAAGCCGCCGACACAACCCCAAAAAACTTTTATTCGTCGGTAGTATTTACTTCTTTGCTTTTAACTCCTGAAGTTTCGGACCCATAATGCGCTTATAGGCCTCAACGCCCGGTTGGTTAAAGGCATCCACGTTGGCAAGTTCGCCCTCGTAGGCAACGGACATGGCGAGCATATAAAGAAGCTCGCCCAAGTGATAGGCATTAAGTTCAGGCAAAGTGAAACACGCGTTATAGCGGTTGTTGGATGCAAGTGCGTCGGCGTTAGACTGCCGCGCAACTTCCAACGCTTCGCCCATGGTCACGCCGGAAATATCCGAAAGCTTCTTCGCCTCCGGGAAGGCATCGGGGATAACAAGGTCGTTGTCCCACTTGGCGATTTTCACAAACTGCACGATTTTGTCAAGTTTGCCTTCTTGGTGCTGTTGGGTCTGGGAGTGCATATCCGTAGTGCCGACAGCCACAAGGGGCGTTCTGCCGTAGCAAACTTCCTTGCCATCCTTGTCGTACTGTTTGCCCAAAGATTCGGCAAGAAGCTGAATGTACCATTCGGACACGGATTTAAGATAATCGCCGTAGGGCATCATAACTTCGATGTCCCGACCATGCTTTTCCGACGCCGCAAACTTTAAGGCAGCGTTCAGCATTGCGGGGTTCTGCCAAACATCTTCGTTCTTGCAGGCTTCGTCCATGTCCTTTGCGCCGTCAAGGAAGGCTTTTATGTCAAAGCCCACACACGCCGCAAGCGTCAAGCCAACGTCGCAGAAAATGGTGAATCTGCCGCCCACGCCGTCCGGCACGGCAAAGGTGTCCCAACCATGGTCGGCGGCAAGTTTTTTCAGCAGGGTCATTTTTTCCGTGTTGGGGTCGGTGACCGCCACCACTTCCACGTCCACGTTCGCCGATTTTTTCAGCGCGTCGTAGATAACCATGAAATTCGACATGGTGTCCAAAGTGCCGCCGGATTTGGAGATAACAAGGAGCAAAACTTTCAGCTTGTCCTTGCCATGGGTCTTTCCGACTTCCGCCATTTTTTGCAAATGGTTAATGAGGTCGCCGGTGCTTCTGGGGTCGATGTTGTTGCCGCTAAAGTACACCTTCGGGAAACCGCCCCGCTCTTCGTCGCTCTTGGCGTTCCAAAAAGAGCCGCAATGAACGTCAAACAAAACTTTGTTGCCAAGGAAAGAGCCGCCGATGCCCAACGACACCACAACGTCAACATCCTTCTTGGCATGGTCAGACAGTTCCTGCAAATGTTTAAGGGATGCCGGCGAATTAAGATGCCCTTCTTCCACATAGGGAAGCTGGGAAAATAAAACCTTCTCCGGCTCGCCGTCCTTAGAAAGGTGAGCCTTTATAAAGCCCTTTTCACGCATGACATTCATGGCCGCATGGGCTTTTTTGAGGTCGTCGGCGTAGGAGTCAATGTCGGCTTTGGTAACCTTGCCGTCGCCGAACAAATTGTCATAGTCAAATTCAAAACCCGATTTTAGTTTTAGACTCATAACCTGTTCTCCTCTTTTTCGTCAGCCGCGAATGACCTTCAAAAGCTCGTCGGTTTTCTCTTTCATGAGTGCTTTGTCGCCTTTTGTTTCAAGGTTCAAGCGGATAAAGGGTTCGGTGTTGGACATACGGAGGTTAAAGCGCCAATTGTCGAACATGACGGAAAGACCGTCCACTTTCGTGATTTCGCCGCCCTTTGCGCTGTAAATTTCTTCCACTTTCGCCATAATGGACTTTGCGTCCTCCACCTTGGAGTTGATTTCGCCGGGGCTGGGGTATTTTTCCTGCCGTTCCACCATAAGCTCGGAGAGGGTTTTGCCGCCGGCTTGGGAAAGAAGTTCCAAAACGAGCAACCACGGAATCATGCCGCTGTCGCAATAGAAGAAGTCGCGGAAATAATGATGGGCGCTCATTTCGCCGCCGTAAACCGCGTTTACTTCGCGCATTTTGCCCTTTATGAAGGCGTGACCGCTCTTGCACATAACCGGCTTGCCGCCCAAGTTTTCGGCGATTTCGATGGTGTTCCAAATAAGGCGGGGGTCGTAAATGACGCTTGCGCCCTTGTTCTTTTTGAGGAAGGCTTCCGCCAAGAAACCTACCATGTAATAGCCTTCGATAAAGCCGCCCTTTTCGTCAAAGAGGAAACAACGGTCAAAGTCGCCGTCCCAAGCGATGCCCACGTCGGCTTTGTTCTCGATAACAGCCTTGGCGGTGACTTCGCGGTTGTCCTGCAAAATCGGGTTCGGAACACCGTTGGGGAAGAAACCGTTGGGTTCGTTAAAGACTTTTATCATCTCAAAGGGCAAATGCTTTTCAAGTTCGTTGATGATGGTGCCCGCCGCGCCGTTGCCGGTGTTGACCACAATTTTGAGGGGCTTTAGGTTCTTTACGTCCACATAGGACAACAGGAGTTTGATATAGTCGTCGGTAACGTCAACTTTGGTGATTTTGCCCGTGGCTTTTTTCTTGGTGAAGTCGCGGCTTTCGTCCGCCACTGCGTCGCGAATGTCAAAAAGACCGTCGTCGCTTGAAATGGGGCGGGATTCCTTTTTGACGAATTTCATGCCATTGTATTGCTGCGGGTTGTGGCTGGCGGTTATCATGATGCCGCCGTCAAGTTTAAGATGCCCGGTGGCGAAATAAATCATCTCCGTGCCGCACTCGCCGATGTCCAAAACGTCGCACCCGGCCTCTGTAAGCCCCCGCGCCAAAGCGTCGCTGATGGTGGGGCCGGAAAGGCGGATGTCATGCCCGATTGCTACTTTTTTCGCGTCGAACAATTCGGGGAAAACGCGCCCTATTCTGTACGCCAACTCGTCGTTTATGCTCTCGGGGTACACGCCGCGAATATCATACGCGCCAAAACCTTCAACATTGATTGCCATTACCAACACTCCTCTTTGTAAATTTTAGCAAAACAAACCTGTTTTCTCGTTATATTCGTTGCAAAACTCGTTTTTCCCTTTTTTTATTTTTGAAATTGCCTAAATTTTTGCAAAAAAAAAGGAGTCCGAGATGCCGTTGCTTTATATGCCTAAACCTGCGTAACGGCAGGTGGGTGTCCTAAGTCCGACTTCTGCCCACCGCTCTGAAGGCGGCTCGGCATAGGCGCGGAATCAAATCGGAATATCCCTTTTAATAATGTAGGTTAGACATAAATTAAAGCTATCGCACATCTCAGGCTTGCTTCCTTTGTGAGAAATAATAGCACAAAAAAAAGTTACTTGCAATACTTGACAAATCAAGTTTTGCAAAAATATTGTAATTTTTGAATTGTGTAATAATTTATAATACGCAGAAAAAACAACAATTTGTCATTGCGTCAAAAAGTTGACGTTTTTGCGATTCACAAAACTTTTGCTCATAGGTT
>CAJOQC010000227.1 GCA_905236785.1 uncultured Selenomonadaceae bacterium | reverse complement strand
TTTATCTTGGCGGAAGTCTTGGCGGCGGGCTTTATCGTCATGAGTATGGCGGCGGTGGTCTTGCTTTGTCAAACGGCGATAAAAACGCGACGGGCGGCGGAGATGCAAACCGTCGCTCTGTTTTTGGCAGAGGAACAGTTTGCCCGCGCCGAAGAACTGGCCTTTTCGGGTTCGTTGCCCGAAGGCGACCTGCCATGGCTTGGAGAGGGCGCAGACCTTACGCAGAACGGATTTTCTTTTTCCGTCGGCGGCAGCTCCATTCGCCATGAGGGGAATGTTTACCATGTGGCGGTCACGGTGGAATACGGGGCGGGGGCGAAACTTTCCTTTGAACGGCTGGTGGGCTTTGGCGGCGGGGAATAAGTTCGGCGGCGAAAAGGGGCAATTCCTTGCCGAAGCGGCAATTTCCCTGCCCATATTGGCCTTGTTGTTTATGGCGGCGGCGGGAATGTTTTGGCAGGTGTGGCAAACTTATCGCCATGAAACCCGCGCCACGGAACTGTCGGCGGAAATTCGCACGGCAACGGAACGAATAGCCGAGGATGCCGCCCGTTCCTCAAAATTCGCCGTGATAAAAAACTACGGCGTGGGCGGCGGCAATTTCGACAGGGTGTATTTTTACCGCGAGCATGACAGCGGAGTAGGGGCGGAGGACACGGTTTCCTACTTTGTGCATCGCCCCGCCTCATCCCCTTCGATTAAACTTTGCCGCAACGAAACCACCATGCCCATAACCGGCGACAATTCCGAAGGGGAAGTCACCATCACGCGGTTTAACTGCTCGGCTTTTGGCCGAAGGTTGCGCGTTGAAATAAGCGGCGAAACGCCCGCCGACGGGCAGAAATTTTCCCTCGTTGCGGAATTTTTCTTCGGAGATATGAAACCATGACGGCGCTAAAAAACGAAAGAGGCATAATCGCCCCCGCAGTTCTTATCATGTTGGCGGCAATGCTGACCTTGGGGCTGGGGCTAATAACGGCGGCCAAACAAAACGCCGCCGACGTCAATCGCCGCGCCGTTGAAACGCGGCTTTTTTGCGCCGCAAAGAGCAATTCCCTAAAAACGGAAACAGACCTTAGAAACGGGCGAATTGCCCTGCCCGCAAACCTAAGGCAAAAGGAACTGCCCGCCGAAACCGCCGACGGGGTAACCTGCCGCGTATATCTTAGAAAACACGCAGAGGGTATTGTTATATATTCCTTTGCGGAAACCACCCCCGCCGATAATGTGAAAATGTTCAAACGCGACCGCCGTCTTGTGGAGATAACCCATGGACAATACGGAAAAAGCCGCCAGCTTCCGTGAAAAACTCGCCGGTTTTTCGGCAAAATTGCGGCGAATGTTCCTTAATTGCCCCAAGGAATTTGTGGGCGTTTATGCGGGGGAAAAAGCCCTGTATATGACAAGGAGCAACGGGGAAAAGGTTACGGAGCTTCCGCCGAACTTTGCCTACGGCGAAGGAGGCGGGGGCAACGAGTGGCATGGCATTGTGGAGCGGATATGTTTTGCGCGGCAAAAACAGGGCATTGCCGCCGACTGCCCCACAGTGTTTGCCCTTTTGCCCGCAACGGTTTCTTTTTTGAAAACCGCCGAAGGGAATTTGCCCCCTCCCGGCGAAATCAAAGGCGCCGCCAAATGGCAAACAGCCCAAGAAACAAGCGGTGAAGATTTTGCCGTCGCCGTCGGATTAACGGGTGAACCACCCAAGATTTACACCTGCCCGCAACGGCTTATCCGCGAACTTGCGGCGGCCTGCGACGAGGCGGAGTTGCCCCTTTGGGGCGTTGCGGCAAGCGCGGAAGAAGAAACCGCCCCCCGGCAACGCGCCCTGTGGGCGGCAAAACTTCCCTTCGCGGCGAAAAGCGACGATTTGTTTTTCTTTTTGCAACCGCTTTTTCACCGTTTGCGGTGGAAAAATCTTTGTTTGGCGGCGGCGGTTTTTTTCTTCTTGACGGCAACGGTGCTTTTCCTTGCGGGGGGCAAAGCCGCCGACGACAGCCGCAGACTGTTTTACGAGCGGCAAAAGGAATACGAAGTTTTGCGGATTTACGAAGCCCCCATGCGGGAAATCGGCGATTTGGAGCGGGACAACCGCAGGCGTTACGACATTATAAGCAACGAGAAAAGCGAAAATCTGTCTTGGCACGCCCTTATGACCCAACTGGGGAGTGAAATCGAAGAAGGGGCGAAAATAACGGAGCTTACCTTCAAGAACAACCGCTTGACTTTGGAATGTGAGGCAAGGGATGCCGAAACAGCGCAAAAATTCGCGGCCACCTTTGAAACAAGGCGGGAATTATTTGTTAAAGCCCCCGTAATGACCGACCTAAAAGACGATGGTCGCCGCGTGCGCTTTACTTTGCAACTTTATTTTTAGGATTTATTATGAATGGAACAAACATATCGACAAAAGATGCGGCGCGGGAGATAATCGGCGGCATCGGCGAATTGGCAAAAAAAATAAACCGTCCTTTGCGGTTTATGGAGGTATGCGGCACTCATACGGCGGAAATTTTCCGCGCCGGGCTGCGGCAGATATTGCCCGAAAACGTGACCCTTGTCTCCGGCCCCGGTTGCCCCGTGTGCGTCACCCCCGACGAATATATGGATAAAGCCATCGCCTACGCCAAAAGCCGGGACGTAATCATCGCCACCTTCGGCGATATGCTGAAAGTGCCGGGCAGCGTGTCGAGCCTTGCCGAAGCAAAGGGGGAGGGCGCAAGGATTGAAATTGTTTACTCGCCCATGGACGCCCTTGCCATTGCCCAAAAGAACCCCGGCAAAAAGGTGATTTTTTTGGCCGTTGGTTTTGAAACCACCGCGCCCACCGCCGCCGCCACGGTTTTGGCGGCAAAGGAACAAAATGCGGACAATTTTTTCATGCTGTCGGCGCAAAAATTGGTGCCGCCGGCCATAAAAATGCTTGTCGCCGACCCCGACGTAAAAGTCGATGGATTTATTTTGCCCGGTCATGTGGCGGCGATAACAGGGACGAAAGAGTTTAATTTTGTGGCGGAAGAGCTAAACCTGCCCGCAGCGGTGGCGGGGTTTACGCCCATTTCCATTCTGCGGGCGGTGTGGCGGCTTCTAAGGCAAACCCACGAAGGCCGCGCCGTCGTGGAAAACGAATACAAAAGCGTGGTCGGCTACGAGGGCAACAAGGTCTCTAAGGACATAACCGCCAAAGTTTACGCCGTCGGCGATGCCCTTTGGCGAGGGCTTGGGGAGATACCTCAATCGGGGTTAAAGATGCGTAAGGAATTTGCCGAATTTGACATCGAAAAAATTTTGCCCCCGAAGGTTAAACCCGCGCCGAAAAAGACCGCCTGCCGTTGCGGCGAAGTGTTGAAGGGGCTTATAACACCAAAGGACTGCCCCCTTTTTGCCAAGGCCTGCGAACCGAGCCACGCCTGCGGCCCGTGCATGGTGTCGGTGGAGGGCGTGTGCGCCGCATGGTATAAGTACGGCCGCGATAAATTTGCGGCGGAATTTTCTGCCCATCGTCCGTAATAATTAGGAGAGCATTACAATGAACACAATAACACTGGCTCACGGCGCAGGGGGCAAGGCCAGCCGCGAACTGACGGAAAAAATAATCCTGCCCGCCTTTTCAAACCCCATGCTAAATGAACTTCACGACGGCGCAAAGTTGCAAGTTGGCGGCAACATTGCTTTTTCGACGGATTCTTTTGTCATCGAGCCGCTGTTTTTCAGGGGGGGCGACATAGGGAAATTGGCCGTTTGCGGCACGGTGAACGACCTATCCATGACCGGCGCAAAACCGCGCTTTTTGTCGGCGGCCATGATAGTTGAAGAAGGCTTTCCCATGGCGGATTTGGAAAAAATTGCACAAAGCATGAAAAAAGCGGCGGCAGAGGCCGGCGTTTTTATCGTCACCGGGGACACGAAGGTGGTGGAGCGGGGCAAGGGGGACGGCATTTACATCAACACGGCGGGCATCGGCGAAATTATACATAATGTGGATATTTCCCCCAAGAACGTCACCCCCGGAATGAAAATAATCCTGTCCGGGTATATCGGCGACCATGCGGCGACGATTTTGGGGGCGCGGCATGGCATAGACATCGGCGAAAACTTAAAAAGCGACTGCGCCCCTCTTAACTCTTTGACGGAAGAAATGCTGAAAATTGCCCCGGACATTGCCCTTTTGCGCGACCCGACCCGGGGAGGCGTGGCGGCGGTGCTGAATGAAATAGCCGCCGACGCCCAAGTGGGCATCCTTATCGACGAAGAAAAAATCCCCGTGCGAGAGGAAGTCCGCGCCGTATGCGAGCTGTTGGGCTTTGACGTTTTGCAACTTGCCAACGAAGGCAAACTTTTGGCCTTTGTTCCCGCCGACAAGGCGGAAATTGTCCTTGAAGGAATGAAACAAAACCCATACGGGAAAAACGCCGCCATAATCGGCGAAACACGGGAAAATCCTGCGGGGGTGGTGGGGCTTTGCACAAGCATCGGCGCAATTCGCGCCGTGGAAATGCCCCAAGCGGAAATTGTGCCGCGAATTTGTTAAAGGGCATCTCTAAAAACTCGCTTTTATACCTCCTCCCGTCGGCTTCGCCGACACCCTCCTCCAAGAGGAGGGCTTTTTTAAGCCT
>CAJOQC010000226.1 GCA_905236785.1 uncultured Selenomonadaceae bacterium | reverse complement strand
GTGTCGGCGTAGCCGACGGGAGGAGGTATAAAGTGAGTTTTTAGAGATGCCTTAAAATTTATCGTCGATTGCAAAATTCGCGCAATTCGTCAAGGCGGCAGTACAGATTTTTGCCCGGACAACTGGTATCGCCAAGATTTCGATGTCCTACGATAACTCCTTTTTTCATGGGGTCAAGTTTATATTGTTCGCAAAGGTTCGCCGTTAAAAGTTGCAGGGAAGTTATCTGCTCCTGCGTAGGCGTGCCGATGTCAAAATTCCCCGCCAGGCAAATGCCGATTGTGTGTTTGTTATGGTTGCGAACATGCGCCCCTACGGCGTTTGGGCGACGCCCCTGCTCAATCATGCCGTTTTTTCTGATAAAATAGTGATAGCCTATGCCTGCCCAGCCCCGTTCATAGCGGTGAAACTTATGAACAGCCGCTGCCGTGGTGTCTTTGTCCTCGCCGGGAAAGCCGGTGTGATGGATAACAATGGTGTCGGTAACGGGGCGTTCCTCATATTCGGTGAACACAAAGAACCTTTTGTATATATGCGGCATTACCAATGAATTTGAAGCTTCTGCTTCAAGTGGATGCAAAAATTCGGACAACCCTAACCCCAATAGGGCGGACGCTCCGTATTTCAAAAATTCACGACGATTCATAAAAACCTTTCATTGTAATATCATGTAACATTATCAACATAACGAACGAATAAATTTAGCGATATTTTCCGCCATTTCCGGCGGCAACTCGCCGTAGAGCGGCAAAGTGAGTACATGATTTGCCGCATAGCGGGCGTTATCCACCTTCGCATCGGCAAATTCCGTGCCGAAACATTGATAGTCCGTGGTCAACGGATAAAAATACTTGCGGGTAAAAATATTTTTTGCCGCCAAACGGTCAAACAGCTCGTCTCGGCTGTGGCCGTATTTTTTTTCGTCGATTATTATGGGCATATAGGCGTAATTGTGGGCAACGCCCGGTATATCCTCAAAGATTTTAATTCCCGACACGTCGCGAAGAATTTCCCGATATATATCCGTGATTTTATGTCGCTTTTCTATTTCTCCGTCAACATAACGAAGATTGCAAAGCCCCATGGCGGCGGCAAATTCGTTCATTTTCGCGTTAAGCCCCACCGCCTCCACTGTCTCCGGGCCGGTTATGCCGAAGTTTTTGTACAGGTCAAAACTCCGTCGCAGGGAGCTGTCAGCGTAGAGCAACGCGCCGCCTTCGATAGTGTGAAAAACCTTTGTCGCATGAAAACTCATCATGGACACATCGCCAAACGTGCCTATCGGTTTACCGTCAATCTTCACGCCAAAAACATGGGCGGCATCATAGATAAGTTTTAGCCCATGCCGCGTTGCAATATCAAAAAGAGCAGAGGTGTTGCATGGGTAGCCGTATACATGAACGGCCACAATCGCACTTGTCTTATCCGTGATTAAGGCCTCTACCCGTTCTTCGTCTATGGTGCAGTCGGATGGTTTTATATCGGCAAAAACCGGCGTTGCGCCGTTCATTATTATGGCGTGGGTGGTGGAGGCAAAAGTAAAGGGTGTGGTGATAACCTCCCCCTTCACCCCCAAGGCTTTTATGGCCACGTCGAGGGCAAGATGGCCGTTTGTAAAGAGGGTTACGTTTTTTACGCCCAAATAATTTTGCAATTTTTCTTGCAATTCGTTATGCAGTTCCCCCTGATTGGTAAGCCAATGATTTTCCCAAATTAAATCAAGATATTTGTCGTATTCCTTCCGGGGCGGCAAAAAAGAGCGGGTAACAAGAATTTTCTCGTCGGTGTTCACAAAATCACCTCATTCTAAAAAATATTTCTTTTTCTCTTTCTTTGAAAAGAAAGAGAAAAAGAAATAACACAAAAACATTATAACACATCAGCAAAATGCGGACGCAAGCGGCGGAACAAAACGACCCCCGTCACCGCCACAAAGAAAGTCGCCGCCCAAAAGCCGATATTTGTAAACCCAAGTTCCCAAAACCATTTATGATAAATAAAACTGTTTCGGTAGCCTTCAACGATGTAAAAAAGCGGGTTCATTTTGACAATCCATTGATAATCAACGGGCAAAATTTTGTAACTCCAAAACACCGGCGTTGCCCAAAAGCCGAACTGCAAAAGCATGGACACAAGCTGCCCCACGTCCTTTAAGAAAATCACCAAAGACGAGGTGATAAGCGACAGGCCGAAGGTGAGGCAAATCAGGGCAAAGAGATAGTAAAACACCTGCAAATTGTGAATGTCCGGCATATAACCGTACAGGGCGAACATAACAAAAAGCACGCCCACAAAGAACAAATTAACAATCAAAGCGGAAAATATTTGTATTATGGGCAACAAGCTCACGCGGAAAACAACCTTTTTTACCAAAAAAGAATTGCTCACCACGGAATTTGTCGCGCTCTGCCAAGCATCGGAAAAGAAAAACCATGGGAACATACCGCAGACAAGCCACAGCACAAACGGGAAGTTATCGACAGGCATGGACTTAAAGCCCACTTGGAACACGAACCAAAATATTATCACCGTTATGGTGGGCTGGATAAACGCCCACAATATGCCAAGATATGAGCCGACATACCGCTGTTTTAAGTCTTTTTTGGTTAAGTCCCACAAAAGATGCCTGTTTGCCACAAGCTCCCGCAAAAAATTAGTCAACATTAAAAGATAACGCATAATTTTTACTCCGATTTATCGACGAAAAATCTGCACCCAATGGTGATGATATTTACTGTTGTTTTGATAATAATACCCCACGCCCAACTCTCTATACTCATGGCGCAGTATATTGCGGCGATGCCCCGGCGAGTCCATCCAGTCGGCAACAACCTGTTTTGGGGAAGTTTGCCCCACCGCCACGTTTTCCCCCAAAGTGTAGTTTTCGCCCTTTATGAGAACCGTGTGAAAGGGCGTGCCGTCGGGGCGTGTGTGGGAAAACCTGCGGGTTAATTCTTGGGCGCGAACCATTGCCGCCCAATGCAAATCCTGCGCCAAGGTCAAAGGACGCGCCCCTACCTTTCGCCGTTCAATGTTTACCAGATGCAAAACTTCCTTTTCGTAAGTCGCCCCGTCAACGGCGGTTTCGTCAACCGCCGTGCCTACTATGTGAATAAGATAAACGCGGGAACGGGCAAGACCGCGCCTATGGGTGGTGACGTATAAATCGCCGGGGCGTTTTAGGCGCACTTTGTACAAATTGCCGTCCTCAAGCACTTCCCCCAATGAATAGTCGCTAAGTTCGTAAACCGTGCCGGGAGTTGTGATATACCATGTCATTCCCGCTTCATAGGTGTATTCCCCGTCATAGGCACAACAAATTTTCGTCGGCGCAAAAAAAGCCCCAAGCACAAACAAACACGCGAAAATATGTCGCAAAAAAATTTTTTTCGTAAACATATCGTTCACCCGTTCATAAAATCGTTTAATTCTTCGGCTATTTCTTCGCGCCGCAGATACAAACAGGCATAATAGAAAAAATTCCGCAATTTGCCGCGCTTGCCGTAGCCGAGTTTCATTAACTTTAATATATCGCTTTTTGTCAACGCGGACAAACACTCTTCGGCGCAATCGACAACCAATTTGTTCTCCCGCAGACGTTTTACAAGAGCCGCCGTTTGCAAGGCATGCGCCCCTATGACGGCAAAATTTTTTTCGGCATAAAAAAGCCGCAACGCAGAAGAAAAGGAAAAATACCGAGCCGCCCCGATACAATTTTTGCCATGTTGACGGTATAAAACCATGGGCGCATCGACATAGACGAGTTTTCCCGCCGCCGCCGCCAAAACCGCCGCCCAAAAGTCATGCATCACGGCTTCTTTCGGCATGGGGAGCATGAGCTTTTTCAGCGGTTTGTTTATCAGCATCGTGCAGCCAACCGCCGGATTTTGCGCCAAGATATTTGTTAAGTTTGCGTTCTGCGGCAAAAGTTGGGATTTGTGCAGGGAATGTTGCACCGTCTGCAAATTTTCGTCAACCACGGTTAAATCCGTATGAACGGCAACAGGCTCTCCCTTGGCGGCTGTTTCCGTTTTTTGCATAACTTCCATGGCAAGGCGCAATTTATCTTTTTGCCACACGTCGTCTTGATCGCAAAAGGCGATATAATCTCCCTTTGCCGCCGCAAGAGCCGCCGCAAAGTTTTGCGCCGCCCCCAAGGGGCTTAAATTTTCGTGTATCTCTGCGGCAAAGGGAGCATTCTTTGCAAATTCGTGCAAAACGCTCACCGTACCATCGACGGAGCAATCGTCAAAAACAACAAGCTCCTCGGGCAACAAAGTTTGTTCTTCAAGGCTCTTTAGTTGCGCCGCAAGGTATTTTTCCCCGTTGCAAGTCGCTAATACCACGCTTAACATAATTATTCGTACAAGGCGACAACCTGCGCTTCGCAGTTTGCCCAGTCGCGCTCTTCGGCGGTTTTCATAGCCCCGGCGTACAGTTTTTGCCGCAGGTTTTCATCTTCGCAAAGACGGTTTATGGCTCGCGTCGCCGTTGATAAGTCGTGCGGGTCGTAGAACAAACAGTTTTCCTCGTCGGTCAAATATTCGCGGTTGCCGCCGTTCTCCCGCGCCACCACAAAACCGCCCGTCGCCATCATCTCCAAGGGCGGATAGGAAAAACTCTCCAAAATGCTTGTTTTTAGGAGTATGTGACATTCCCGGTAAATATCGGGCATTTTCGCGTATGGCACGCGATGCAGGAATTTATCCACTCGATACCAGGATTTTGCTTTGCCGTTGTAGGATACATAGTAAATTTCAAATTTATCCTTGGGCAATTTTTCGACGATACGAAAACTCTCGTCCACGTTTTTATATTCCGATTCGCTGTCCCCTTCGATGAGAATTTTTATTTTCCCCGAAAAATCCCGAGGTGCGGCGTAGAATTTTTCCCGTTCAATGCCGTTGGGGGCGTATTTTGCTTCTTGATGAAACTCGCTTTTTAGCCAACTTTGACACCAGCGGGAAATGGTGATGTAGTTTAAGTCACCGCGGCAATATGAGCTGTTGGCCTGCAATCGTTGCACCGCCCCTAATGGGTAAAAGCCCGTTTCAAAATTTTGCACAAGGTAAAATTTTTTCTTGGCGTTGCATTTTAAGAAAATATCCGCCGTGAGCCACATTGTGGCCGCCGCGCCGTCAAACATTCCCGCAAAGTGAACTTTCTTGGCAAGTATTGCCGGCACGTCGAATCCTTCGGGGCATTCTTTTGCCTCCGGACGTTCGTCCAAATTAACCGCCGTGGCATCGTAGCCATGGCGGCGCAATATTTCGATATGTTTTAACGCCACCAACACGCCGCCGGATACTTCAAAAGAAGGAAAGAGCAACGCAACGCTCGGCGCAATGTTATCGCGGATAAATTCGACATACGCCATGCCCTTCACCGTGGTCAGGCAATTTTCATGAACAAATTCATAGGCGTTTTCCGCCAAAAATCCCCGCAAATCTGCTCGCTCAATAAGACATGATAATTTTTCTTCCCATTCGGCGGAATCATTGCACAAAAAACCCGTTTGTCCGTCCCGCATCATTTTTTTGAATGCACCCACGTTGCTTGCCACGGTGGGGATTTTCACCAGAGCGGCCTCCACCCACTTGTTTTCGGACTTGGCCTCGTTAAAAATATTGTCTAAAAGTGGCACAAGGTTTATATCCGCCGAGGCGATAAGCTCCGGCAGTTTCACAAAATCCACAAAAGGCTTTACTATCACCCGCGCCTTAAATGGCAAAAGCTCCCGGGGAAGGTCAAGCTCCCCCACCACCAGCAGTTTTGTGTTTTCGTATTTTTCAAGAATTTTAACCAACACGGGCAAAATCATGGCGTAGTCGTCATTGTGGGTTATAGAGCCGCTAAAGTAGCCAAGCACCACCTCCCCCGAAATTTTGGCGGGAGGTTTTTTTAGGACTTCCTCCGACAGAGCGGCCATAAACTCCGAGGCGCGGTTGCGGTTTATAAAAACTTTCGGCATATAGTGGGAAAGTTCTTCCGCCAATCGTTCCGTGGTGGTTGTCACGGCATCGCAAAGCTGCATCGTGCGGCGGTAGCGATTTACGCCGTCGTCATAAAGCTCCTTGTCCGATTTTTTCATCTGCCGAACATAAGGAATTAAATCCGTGTATTTCGTGTCGATAACCAAATCGTCAATGTCAAACATAACAAACTTGTTAAAATGTTTGGCGCGATTTATAAAATCTTCCACTTCCTGCGTCCATGGGCAACGGTAAACTACAACAGCCTTGCAATAATTTATCATATCGAAGGATTTTTTTATGTCGTCGGCGTTTATCTCCAACGGGTTCAGCCCAAAGGCCGCCAACATTTCCTTTTGATGTTGCACTCGGTAGCGATAGGGGTGTTGCAAAGGGCATCCGTTGACGAAAAGCACATCGGCGTAAGCGCGTACCGAAGGCGGCGCGACAAAATCAGCCCCCGAATATTTTTTTTGCAAAAAATGCGCCGTCTTTTTGACGAACATAACCGCCCCTTCTTCGGTTAGGACTCGCCATGCCTTTTTAACCAACGGTTTCATCTTCTGCCTCCTTCACTTCGTCCTCAAAGGACAATCGACAGTATTTATCCATCAAATGCAGAGGGTTCTCCCTAAAAATTTTCCAATCATCGTTATCTTGGGGCAAAAATCCTCCCGCCGTTTCGCCGCAAATTAAGTCAAATTCGGCAAATGGGGTAAATACGTTCCTTAGCCCCGCCTCTAAAAGCCGCAGACAAAAATCCGCGTCGCCGTAATATTTTTGGTATCTTTCGTCAAAACCGCCGATTTTAAGAAAATCCGTTTTTTTCACCATGAAAAGTTCCATGGGGAGTGCGCTGACGTTGCGGGTTATTCGTTCCATGCCGCCGTTGCCGATTACGTTTTTGCTGTGATTTGCAAAATATCGCCCTACATTTTTTTTGCCCATGATATAATTGGTGGCAAAAATATTTTCGCTTCCGGCAACATAAATTTTGCCCCCCACCGCGCCGATTTCTTGTAACTGCGCGAACATCAACAATTCCTGCACGGCGTTTGGCGAACAAGAAGCAATATTCTCGTCGATAAACAGCAGATAATCCCCCGTGGACTGTTTAACGGCCATGTTGCGGGCAGCAAAATCGTTGGCCTCGCTCGTCAAAACAATCCTTTGGTCGGCGGCAAGCTCTTCTCCCGTCTTGTTTACGACGATTATTTCTGTCGTAACCCCCGCAATTTTCCCGAACAAATTTTCGCAGACGACGGGATTTTTTTTATGCGCCACTGTTATCACCGATATTTTTGCCGTCTTCGGCAAGGGATAAACAACGCGGTAACCATGAGCTTGCCCCACTTCGCCTTCGCGGTTTAGACGCGCTAAGTGTTCCTTCACCGCCAAACGGCCTGCGGCTTGGCATTTTTCAAGATGTTGCTTTGACATGGATTCGCCAAACTGACGCCAATG
Organism: uncultured Selenomonadaceae bacterium; assembly: GCA_905236785.1. Taxonomy (GTDB): domain Bacteria; phylum Bacillota; class Negativicutes; order Selenomonadales; family Selenomonadaceae; genus CAJORE01. The sequence continues at coordinate 2,533 of CAJOQC010000226.1, read as the reverse complement.
GTACAAAACCTTTGGCACATGGGCGATTTTATCCGTAGCATCGCAGGCGCGAAGAACAAACTCATGGTCTTGAGAACCGTCAAAACGGGAATCGAGCATACCGACAGCATCGATTATGCGGCGCGACACCGCCGTCAAATGACAAAAATAATTGCAACTTTCAAGTTTTTCCGGCGAGTATTCGGGTTTTAGGTGCGGCTCGTAAAACACCGACGCATCAAAATTAACTTTGTCCTCGTCGGTGTAGATAACTTCCGCCCCTTCGTTTGCCGCCCGCGCCACTTCAAAAAGAGCGGTATCCTCCAAAAGGTCGTCATGGTCGGAAAAAACAACATATTCTCCATGGCAAAGTTTTAATCCCTCGTTGGTATTGCCGGAAATGCCATGGTTCTCCTTTAGGTAAATCGCGGAAATTCTCTTGTCCTTGGCCGCGTATTCATCAAGGGTTTTCTTCACCGAAGGCAACGTGCTAAGACCGTCGGTCATGCAAAGTTCCCACCTTGCATAAGTTTGCGCCAACACAGAATCCATAAGGGCGCGAAGATACTCATCCTTAGTGTTGTAAACGGGGACAACAATGCTTATAAGGGGCATATAAGGGAAAGCGTGTTGCCGTTGCCGCGCTTTTTCCTCTTCGCTGACTTTGTGTAAGTTGCGCCATTTTTCATAAACAGTAGCTTTACCAAGCTGCAACTGTTCATATTCTTTGGCCACGTCGGGCAAAACCGGGCGGCCGTCTTTCACCTTTGCGCCCTTTAGTTTGCGAAGGATTTTTTTCGCCAACGCCGCCAAGCCCTCTTGTTGATATACGTCGCGACATTTTCGCAAAATGTTCTTCGTAACTCTCACTCCCGACTCTCGCGCTTATAGTACATGGATAACAATTTATAATTAGGGTTATAATACCCGCTGCCGTTGGTTTTGTCAAAAGAATTAAAGTCAATGGGGACGTATTTTTTTATCGTTGCCGTCGCAAAGGGGGTAAAGACAATACGCCCGCCGTTCTCGGCAACGTTAAAACAAAATTTAATCATGGAAAGCCGCCAGTCGCCCTCCTTCTCCTCGGCAAATATTTCATACAAGCGGCGGGAAAAGACCATGAACATGGGGTTTACGGCATCATATTCATGTTTTACCAAAAGCCGCCTAATGTAGCCTTCGCTGTATTTGCTAAAACCGCCGTGAGAAGCGACAACACCATGGCTGCTCATAAAATAACCAACGGGCAACAAATAGCCGTATTTGCCCGTAATTTCGCCGCCCGCCGCCGCCGCGCCCCCCGCAGTACATTCGGCCAAAAGTTCCGATATAAAATCCCCTTGGGGGCGAATTTTCCCGTCGGCAATCATAATCCATTCGCCGACGGCTTTGCGGTGAATTTCCGACAAAGAAGAAACGGCAAAGACATTGACCGTCACAGTGTCGGGTTTGTTTGTCAGCCGTTTTATAAACTCTCGCTCATCCTTTACGTCGGCATTCATTAAAAACACGCTCAAGTTTATTTTGTAGGTTAAAGAATATTTTACCCGATAGGTGTTCATTACGCCGCCGCAAACATCAAGGACTTGCCCGGCTTTTTTTAGGCGTTTAATATGTTCCTCCACGGCTCGCCGCCCCGCTTCGTGGGTGTAGGGTTTTGCCGCCGCCCCCGCCGCAGTGGATGCGCCATGGGTTCGCCAGTGATAAAGCACCTTCGGTATATGCAATATTTTTTCGGTCAGTTCTGCGGCGCGCAAAACAAAATCGTAATCCTGTGCCCCGTCAAATTCCGGGCGCAGGTATAATTTGTTTTCCTCGATAAACTGCCGCCGCGCCGCCGTAAGGTGACAAATGTAATTGTAGCCTTCAAGGAGCGCGGGGGAAAATTGGGGCTTAAAATGAGGCGCAAAAAATTTTTCGCCGCGAGCATCTGTTTCGTCCTCGTCGGTGTAAATTATATCGGGCAATAATCCATCATCCCGCTCTTTTGCCCCCCGCACCGCTTGGGCAATCTCATAAAGAGCCTCTTTGGCGAGCAGGTCATCATGGTCTAAAAAGGCGACGTAATCCCCCGTTGCCATGGAAATCGCAGCATTGGTGTTGGCGGCGATGCCTTGGTTTTGGATTCGTTTTGTCTTTATGCGCCTGTCGCCGACAAATTCCCTCAGCGCGGCATAAGGCGCGTCGCTTGCGTCGGCAATGCAAAGTTCCCATTTGTCATAGGTTTGGTTCTTGAGGCTTAAAATCATAGCCCGCAAAAATTCTTCCTTCGTGTTGTACACGGGGACGACGACGCTTATTTTTACGGTTTTCCCGTCTGTTGTTTTGTTTGCGTTTTTGGCAGCGCGATTTTCTTTGTTGTCGTTGTAGGCAATATTTATTTTATGTTCGGCCGTTTTGGCCTGCAATTTGAAAAAAGAACGCAACAAACCGTGCTTTTGCACATATTTTGCGACGTTCAAAAACTTTTTCCAACCGTGAAACACAATCATTTTCTCCGCAATCGTCCGGCAACATTCCTTAAAGGCGCGGTAATCTTCCAACTTGAAGAATT
>CAJOQC010000225.1 GCA_905236785.1 uncultured Selenomonadaceae bacterium | reverse complement strand
TGTCTGCCAATTTTATCACTTCGTCCCTTTCCACCAAAAGGGTTCGCTCGGCTTCTATGGCCAAAACCGTTGCGTCTGCCAAAATCATGGATTCAATTGTCTTTACGCCGACGGCGGGAACGTCAAAACGGTTATCCTGGTTCGGCTTTGCGGTTTTCACCACCACCGCCCCGCCTCGCGCCAATTTGCCGCCGCGTTTTATGCACTCATCCGTGCCTTCTATCGCCTCAAGAGCCATGGTGGCGCAATCTTTCACCACCACAGTTTGCCCCACGTCGATGCGCCCAAGTTCCTTGGCCATTTTCAGCCCGAACTCAATATCCTTCTTTTCTTCGTCGGTGGGTTCACGTTTGGCGATTTTCCCTTCCTTTGGCATCAACGGGCGAATGAGCATTGTTTGATCCAAAACTTCCGCACCCACTTTGGCAAGCTCGTCAACCAAGGCTTTCATTATGGTGTCATCGCTCTTGTTATGGAGTTTGGCGAGCATCCCTATGGCCTTAAAATCGGGAATAACCATGCCGCTGAACAATAATTCCTTGGTGACTTTGCCGAGCATGGTCACCTTTTTTATTTCGTTTTTCTTTATGTAATCAAAAATCTTGCCGAACTTTCCGATACTTATTTCTTCGTATTGGGTCGCAACTTCCTTTAACTCCTTGTCGGTTTCCTTCAAAAGAGCCACGGCGTAAACTTCATAACCCAAGTTGCGAGCGGCGCGGGCACATTCGACGGGAAGCCGCCCCGCCCCCGCCAAAAGTCCGATTCTTTCCATATATATACTGTGAGTCTCCTTTTCCTTTATGCCTTCTTAATCTACGTCGCGACGTTCGCGGCAAATGCCGCGTTCGGCGTTTCGCAAAAAGCGCAAAAAATGCTCCACTTCCTCGCAGGAATCCACTTCCTGCTCGATGACGGAAATGGCCTCTGTCAGCGTAAGCCCCGACCGATAGAGAATTTTGTACGCTTTTTTGATGTTGCGCCGCGATTCAAGAGGAATACCGGCGCGGGAAATACCGACACTGTTTAGACCTACCACTTTTGCCGGATGCCCATCAACAATCGTATACGGCACAACGTCCTGCACCAACTTGCTCATGCCGCCCACCATGGAATTTCTGCCGATTTTTACGAATTGATGCACTCCCGCCATACCGCCTATCACGGCACGGTCTTCCACAATAGCGTGACCGGCAAGGCTCGCCAAATTACTCATTATGACATGGTTGCCTATAACGCAGTTATGCGCCACATGAGTTAAGGCCATAAGCAAGCAATCGTTGCCGATTTTGGTTTCTTCGCCTTCGCCCGTTGCGCGGTGTACTGTCACGCCTTCGCGAATCGTGGTGCGGTCGCCGATTATCGTGTAGCTTTTTTCACCCTTAAATTTTAAGTCCTGGGGCATCTCACCCACCGATGCCCCTTGAAATATATGACATTCCTTGCCGATGCTCGTCCAACCCGATATAACCACATTAGGCCCAATTATCGTTCCTTCGCCTATTTCTACGTTTTCACCGATGACGGAATACGGCCCTATTTCCACATTTTTGCCGATATATGCTCCCGGCGAAATAACCGCCGTCGGATGTATATACATTGCGACTTTGTTCGCATTTACGCTCAAATTGTTCATCTCCCCATATCTTGCCGTCCGAAGTTGATAAGGAAACTGATAAGTACAACAATCAACATACTCCTATAATCAAGGGCAGCACATTTTTTTCGCCGACGAAAATTCGCCGTTTTGGCTCGTATCGTCCAATTATCGGGAGTTATCGCCGCATATCATCGGTAATCGACTTATTCTTTCTGTTCTTGCGCGCTAAGTTCATCGGGAGATTTCAAAGCATACTTAAAGTCGGCGGAAGCAACCATTTGGTCGTTTACAAACGCCTCGGCGTGCAAAAGGCCGAAATTACCGCGAACCTTCGTCACCACCGCTTTTGTCAGCACCTGATCGCCGGGGACAACGGGACGCTTAAACTTTACGTTTTCCATGCCGCCGAACAGGGCAATTTTGCCGCGATGTTCATCGGGGTAAAGCATGGCAACGCCGCCCACCTGCGCCATGGCCTCAAGGAGCAAAACGCCCGGCATTATGGGGTTACCGGGAAAATGACCGCGAAAGAAATCCTCCATCATGGTTACATTTTTAATGCCCGTTGCGCTCTTAAATGGGTCAAGTTCAATTATCCTGTCAACCAAGAGCATCGGCGGACGATGAGGCAAAATATTCATAATTTCGTTGATGTCAAGTTCCATTACAATCTCTCCTTATTTGTCGATATTATCGTCATATATCATTTTGGCAAGTTTGGTGTTTAGGGCATGCCCGGAGGCGGCGGCCACGATATGACCGCGCACAATGCCGACCAAACGCAAATCCCCCAACACATCAAGAATTTTGTGTCGCACCAACTCATCGGCATAGCGCAGTTTGTTGAGCCATTTTTCATCGTTATAAACAATTACGTTGTCAAGGGTGCCGCCAAGCCCCAAACCCGCCCGGCGCAACGCCTCTACTTCCTTCTCGTAGGCAATGGTACGCGCCGGGGCAATTTCCTTTTCGTAAACTGTTTCGTCGATAATAAAATCTCCGTATTGAACACCCACCATGGGGTGCGGATTAACGGACGTGAAACTCACGCGCAGGCCGTCGTAAGGCAAAATCATGACAAAACGACCGTCCTTGTCGCCGTCGGCGCGATAAATTTTGTCTATAACAATTTCCCGCCGTTTAGCAGAAAGCTCCACAACCCCCGCGCTTTTTATTAAATTAAAGAATACAAGCGCGCTACCGTCGGCAACGGGAGGTTCTTCGCCGTCAATTTCCACGCGGCAATGGTCAATTTTAAGGGCGTGAAGTGCACTCATTATATGTTCGACGGTAAAAATTTTCGCGCCGTTTTCCTCAAGTGTGGTGGCTCTTACCGTTGAGGTCACGTTACTTGCCGCGGCGTGTATTTCCGGTTTGTCATTTAGGTCGGTGCGGACAAAAATGATGCCGCCTTCCTCGGCGGGCAAAAGCCGCATATTCACCGTCTTGCCGGAGTGAAGCCCGACACCCGTCATAGATGCCGCAGATTTCAATGTTTTTTCTCGCAAAAAATATATTCACCTCGCAAGTTTGAACAATGCCCTTATTGTACAAAAAAGCCGCCAATTTAGCAAGGACGATTTTCAACAGGGA
>CAJOQC010000224.1 GCA_905236785.1 uncultured Selenomonadaceae bacterium | reverse complement strand
TCCAATCAAAAATGCTTGGTGTTGCGCAGCCTCTCAGTTCATCTGCGCCTGAACCGACCATGCAATTCTTCCGCCCCTGCCCCAACGACCGCAGTGTATTTCCTTAAAACTTTCCCTGCTCCCGTTTTAGCAGTTCTTCGATGATTAAGTCGTTGCGGTTATATAAGTCAAACTGCGGCTCATAGTCAACGGTTGCGGACAGCAACGCGCCGTCAATCTTTATGGAAAGGGCATCCGCCTCGCGGTACAGTTCGTTAAGCAACCCGCGAATTTTGTTGCGGTCGTAATCAATGGTGTAAATACGGTCGATGTCGTAATAGTACGGTGTTTGGTTGCCTTCGTTGTTAAAGACATAGCCTTTGCCCGCATCTTTTCTGAGGCTGTGGGAGCTTTTTTGACCTGCCATGCATTCTAAAGTTTCAATGAAGTTGCGGCGGCTTTTGTTGAGATCCACGGCGGCATCAAGGTTAAAATCCATGGCGGACTTTGCCCAACCTATGGCAAGCCCCAATTTTTCTTTTTCCTTGATAATCATTCTCCACACCGTCACCAAACTGTCGGCGGAAAAATCTTCGTCCTCTTTGTTGCTGCAGTCGATGGTTTCGTCCTGTTGGCCTGCAAGGGCTTTGCTCCGCAGGTGCTTTTCCGTTACGGACATGATGTTGTCGTTTACGGAAAGATACCTGCGAATAAATTCCAAAAGACTGTTTAATTTGTTTTGCGCTTGGAACGCTTCCTTTAAGTTCATTGTCTATGCTCCCATAATATTATTTTCATGTTCTTTCTTACTCTTTTTCTTTTTTGAAAAAAAGAGTAAGAAAGAGAAAAAGAAAAAGCTTTAGGCAACCTCTAAAACCCCATCCGTCAGCCCTGCGGGCTGCCACCTCATCTTTCAGATGAGGCTAAAAAATCGCAACCCAAGCCTCCCCTAAAAGGGGAGGTGCCGCAGAGCGGCGGAGGGGTTTAACGCTTATCCGTGAATAAAAGTTCATTAAGCGAGTTTTTAGCGATGCCCTTTAATGAATTTCTTTTTTTTATTTTTTTTGTAACGAGGCGATTATTTTTTCTTGCTCGGTAATTTTGGCCTGAGCCGCCTGCAAATTTGTCAGCAACAAACTTTCTTCCTCCAACGCTTCAATGGCGCGAAGAAGCGCTTTGCCATGATGCGGGCGGCGCATTTCCAAGGCGTGCATTCTTAAATCGTACAAAATATCGACAATATCATCTAACGTCATTTCTTCGTCGGCCATGGCAAATTCCCCCCGATTATCACGCTATTCCCGTGGTTACATAAAACAGTATGCACAAAAACGGTACGAAAAACTTCAGCACCATAAGAACAACTATGTCAAAATACGCCTCTTTGTGAGTTAAGCCGCAAATTGCCAAAAGCGTCACCAACGCGCCGCAATGGGGCACAGGGTCAATACCAACGGATGCCACCGCCACCAAACGGTGAAGAGCATCTAAAGGTATCCCCAAGCCGCCCGCCATTGCCGCCCACTCCGACCCAAGCATACTAAGAGCGATGGTAAGACCGCCGGAGGCCGAGCCGGTGAGTCCGCACATTATGTTGGTGGTGACAACCGCCGACACCAAAGGTCCTGCCGTGTCGCCAAGGCCGATGAGCATTTCCTTTATGGGCAAAAAGCCGGGCATACTCACAACAACGCTGCCGAATGCAAAGCCCGACGCGACATTGAGAACGGCTGCGCAGGACGAAGCCGCGCCGTAGTTTATAGTGTCAAGGAAGTTTTCGCGGTTCGCCTTGTAGCGTTTTCGCCCGATGTAAGCGGCGGCAATGCTGCTTAAAACCAATGCCACGCTTATTGACCATATCGCTTGCACTTTGCCCACGCCCGAAGTTATCAAGCTGAGCTTAAAGGGCAAAAAGGCGGACAAGGCGGCTTCGTCCCAATGAAAGCCCCATTCCCAACCGAAAGGATTGCTAAGGAACATATTTATGACTATGACCATCAAAAGGGGCAAAAGAGAAAATTGCCACGGCGGCAAAACCTTCTCCCTGCGCCGCCGTTCGTCAGTGTGAGTGCCGTAACCTTCGCCCCCGCCTTGCAACTTTTTGGTTCGATAGGTGAGCCAGCCCAAACTTATCAGCATAAAAAGCACGGTGGCAAAAAGCCCTATGCCCGCCCCTGCCCATGTTGACGTGCCGAAGTAGGAGGAGGGGATAATGTTTTGAATTTGCGGCGAACCGGGCAAAGCCACCATGGCAAAGGAGAAAATACCCATCCACAGCGTCGCCGGCAACAGCCTTTTGGGTATATCCGCTTGGCGAAAAATCGCCGCGCCGAAGGGGTACATGACAAAGGCCACCACGAACACGCTAAGTCCGCCGTATGTGAGGGCGGCGCAACCCAAAAGCACCGCCAAAATCGCCCGCTTTTCCCCCAAAAGGGAAATTATTTTTCCCGCAATGGAAGAAGCCAAGCCACCCTTTTCCATAAGACCGGCAAAAATCGCGCCGAACAAAAACACGGGGTAGTAAGTCTTGGTATATTCGGCAAGACGGGTCATGTAAAGTTCCGTGTAGGTGGGCAATATGCCAAATTCGCTGAAAATCGCAGCCACACCGGCGCAAAAGGGCGCAATGAGAATAATCGACCAGCCGCGATAGGCCAAGGTCATAAGCCCCAATATACCTGCGGCCATGCAAAACGTTTCCAAAAAAATTCACTTCCTTGTCAATCTTCGTCGCTGTCCTCGACAATCCATTCGTCAGCAAACAAGGGCTTGTCCCCGACAAGTTCCCTCACGCGGCGATGGGCATTTTCAATGTCTTTGGTGTCCAAAGGCGAAAGAAAAAGTTCGGCGATAATGTTGCCGACAGTTTCCATATCCTCTTCCTTAAAAGAGCGGGTGGTGGGGTTTAACGCCGAAAGCCGCAGAGCGTTAAAGCGGCAGTCTTCGTCAAAGGTGACAATCTCGTCGGCTTTTACTTCTATGCCCGCTCGTGACAAAACAGCCGTTGGCACGCGGGCATCCAATATGTCGGACAGGTGCATCAAAACCAAATGTGTGTCCGTGCCGCCGCACATCACTTTAAGCCCGCCCTCCACAATTCCTTTTTGCAGTGCCTTGGCGTTTTGCAAAACCTGCTTGGCATAGGAGAAAAATTTTTCGTCCGTCGCCTCCTTTAACGCCATTGCAAGAGCCGCCAACACGTTGTTTTTAAGAGCAACATGACCTGTGTTTATCACCGTGTCGTCCATGGCTTGAGCCAGTTTCTTTGTCGTTAAAATAACCGCCGTTTGCGGGCCGCGCAAAGAATCGTTGGCGGAAAAAGTGACAACGTCGGCAAAAGGCACGGGGGATGGTATGACCTTGGCGGCTGTTAAGCCCACGTTCTGCCCTATATCCGCCCAAAAATACGCGCCCACGCTGCGGGCTATATGCGCCAGCCTTTCATAATCGACTTTGCGGGGGTAGTTGACCGGCGAAAAAATTATTATCTTGGGGCGACATTCGCGGGCGATTTTTTCCACATGGTCTAAGTCAATAATTTGCGAATCCGGCTCAATGCTGTAATTGACAAAATCAAAAGAAAGATTTTCGCCGGCGCAGTGTTCGCTTTTACGCAGATTAAAAGACAAAATCCTGTCGCCGTTTTTGGCCAAACAATGAAAAACCACTCGCGACGCCGCGCCTATGTTGCCGACGCGCACGATGGCATGCTCGCTGCCGAAAATCTCTCGAGCGCGGGAGGCCGCCAAGTGTTCAAGTTCTCCGCAATGTTCGGCGGCAGTGTGGTCAAGGTATGAATTGCCGAGTATGCCGCCCTTTAGGTACGCCACAAAGGGCGACACGCCGTTGGCAGTAGGCAACAGCGACAGCGAATAATGCTGTCGTTGCCGTTCTTCGGCATACAGACCGTAAAGTATGGGGTCAAATTCCTCCATTCGGTTAAGCAGTGTTTTTTTGTCCATTTTGTTTCCTCTTATTGCTGGTTTATTTGTGGGGAATATCTTTAGGGCATCTCTAAAAACTCGCTTTTATACCTCCTCCCGTCGGCTACGCCGACACCCTCCTCCAAGAGGAGGGCTGATTTAAGC
>CAJOQC010000223.1 GCA_905236785.1 uncultured Selenomonadaceae bacterium | reverse complement strand
TCAGAAAAATCAATGACTCCTGTACAATAATCCATTTTTGATGTCAGATTTTTTTAGTTTTGTGTCCAATTTTTGTTGACAAGTGCAGCTGCCACCTCCCCTTTCAGGGGAGGCTTAAAATCAGCCCTCCTCTTGGAGGAGGGTGTCGGCGAAGCCGACGGGAGGAGGTATAAAAAGAGTTTTTAGAGATGCCCATAATAACAACGGAGGCGGAGCGTTAATGCTCCGCCTTTTTTAATTGGCATAATAAAGAGGTTGTCAAAATACTAACAATTCCCCAAATATACATATTGCAGATGGGCGACGGCGATTTTTTGGAGTTTTTTTATGGTTTCTATGGGTGTGGGGGTGGCGTTCGCCATTTTGTAGCGGGGGAAAAATCGGCTCAGATGCAGGGGAATACGGGGGTCAATGTCAAAAAGCCAGGCTGCTTCTTGCTCCATTAGTTCCGCACTGTCGTTTTGGCCGGGTATAACGAGGGTCGTCACCTCCACATGGCACATTTTCGCGGCGGCGGCGATGTTTTCTTTCACCGTGTCCAAGTCGCCGCCTATGTTGCGGTAAAAATCCGCCGCAAAACTTTTTAGGTCGATGTTCAGCGCGTCCACGAGGGGCAAAAGTTCGGCAAAAAGGGCGGCATTCATGCAGCCGTTGGTGACAAGGACGATTTTAAGCCCCGCTTCCTTTGCCAAAACCGCGCAGTCCCGCACATACTCAAAACCGATTAACGGCTCGTTATAGGTGAAGGCAATCCCCACGTTCCCCCGGCTTTTTAGCCCTTGGGCAAGTTCTGTGAGCCGCTTTGGGGGGCAGTTTTCCGTTTGGGTTCTTTCGTCGGCGCGGGAAATTTGATAGTTTTGGCAAAATGGGCAAAATAGGTTGCAACCAAAGCTCCCCGCCGACAAAATATACTTGCCGCTCTCCCAACGGGCAAGCGGCTTCTTTTCCACCGGGTCAAGGGCAAGGGAGGTAAGACGCCCATAGTTTAAGCTGACCACCGCGCCGCCTTTGTTGCCCCGCGCCCCGCAAGCCCCGCGCTGCCCCTCGCCAAGCTCACACCTGCGCGGACATACTTCACAGATTGTCTTTTTCATGATACCCTCACGACAGCCCCAAGTTTTTAATCGCCCCATCCTTCTTGCGCCAATCTTTTTTCACTTTTACCCACAAGTCAAGATACACGTCGCATCCTACGAGCATTTTTGCGTCAAGGCGGGCGGCCGCGCCGATTTCCTTTAGGAGCGAGCCTTTTTTGCCGATTACGATGCCTTTTTGGGATTCATGTTCAACGTAGATAACGGCGCGAATGTAGAATTTTTTGCCCCGCTTTTTCATTTCCTCCGTTTCCACGGCTATGGCGTGCGGCACTTCGTCCCGAGTTAAAAGCAGAGCCTTTTCGCGGATAATCTCCGCCACAATCAGCCGCTCCGGCTGGTCGGTTATGTAGTCGTCGGGGTAATATTTCACCCCTTGGGGCAAAAGTTTTTTCGTTTCGGCGATAAGTTTGGCCGTGTTGAGGTCGTTTTTGGCGGAAACGGGGACAACGGCGGCAAATTCCCGTTTGTCGGCGTATTTTTTGATGATGGGCAACATTGCCTCCGGCTTTGTCCCGTCGCCTATGAGGTCAATTTTGTTAATCACCAAAATGACGGGGGCGGCCACGTTCTTCAGCCGTTCCAAGATATAGCGTTCCCCTGCGCCAAAATCCGCCGTCGCGTCGGTGACGAAATATACGGCGTCGGTTTCCTTTAGGCTTTCTTCGGCGGCTTTTACCATATATTCCCCCAATTTATCAAGGGGTTTATGAAGCCCCGGAGTGTCCACGAAGATAATTTGCGCCTCCTCGTCGGTGTAGATGGCGCGGATTTTCGTGCGGGTGGTTTGCGCCACCGGGGACATTATGGCGATTTTTTGCCCCACAAGTTCGTTCATCAGCGTGGACTTTCCCACGTTCGGCCGGCCGATAACAGCCACAAAGCCGGATTTGTAGTTTGTCATAATTGCCTTTCAATCCTCATAAAGTTACTTTTTTTCTCTTGACGCTATCTTCGGCAAGGTCGATTTTTCCAAGTATTCGGCATTATGCTTTTCCTTGGCAATATTTTCCGGGGTTGCAAAAC
>CAJOQC010000222.1 GCA_905236785.1 uncultured Selenomonadaceae bacterium | reverse complement strand
GCGGCGCGGCAAAATTGTTACCGCGACCCCAATCATTATCTTAAACCCGTGGGCGACAAAGTAAAGGCGGCTCTTGCCGCAGGCGGCGACAGCGACATTTCTTTTTTCGTCAACGCCGACAATATCGAAAATATATTGCAAAAAGAAAACGAGGCCTATAAAAAATGGCGCGGCGAGAACGACGCCTATGCCGCCGCCTTGGACGGGTACATAAAGTCGAAAGACGAGTTGCCCAAAGGCGAGTTTAAGCAATATTGGGGTTTTTAGTACTGCTCTTCCATAAAAAAACGTCGGACAAACTGTCCGACGTTTTTTTATGCCAGCCTTTTTGCGCCGTAAAAGCGCGGTTGCCAGTATGAATTATCCATATCGTCAATGCGGATGCCCTTGCTGCTTGAGGCGTGAATAAATTCGTTTTTGCCCAAATAAATGCCCACATGGCTTGCGCCCTGTTCGTAGGTGGAGAAAAATACCAAATCGCCGGGCAACAGGTCTTTTTTGTTTTTCACCGGCACGCCCAATTTATACTGTTCGTCCGCGCTACGCGGCAGGTTTACGCCGTGTTCGCGGAAAACATACCACAAATAGCCGGAGCAGTCAAAAGCCTTTGGCGTTGTGCCGCCAAAACTGTAAGGCGTGCCGATATACTTTTTGGCCGTCTTTATAAGATTTGTTACGCCGCCTTTTGGGGTCACGGCTTTCGCCGCAGTAGGAATGATTTTTTTGTCGGTTGCTTTGCCGCCGTTTTTCTTGTCGGCCGTTTGCAAAGCCCGCCATGTGGAATTATTTACAACGCCCGTTATTTTTATTTTGTTGTCCCGCTGAAAATCCGACACCGCTTTTTCCGTTTGCGGGCCGAACACGCCGTCTATCGCGCTTATGGAATAACCAAGTTGCGCCAAAGTCTTTTGCAACAAAAACACTTCATGCCCGCTTGCGCCTTGTCGCAACGTCGGCGAAGCGCAAGCGTTTTGGGTGATGCCTGCAAAAAGCACCGTTGCAATCAGTATCGGGAAAATTTTGTTATGCCGAAAAAAACTCATCCATCGACGCTTCCTCTCTCGTTAATTGTGCCGAACGTGTTCAAGCCCCTGTTCCATGAGCGAAACAACATGATTATCATCAAGGGAATACCAAACTTCTTTGCCCTCTTTGCGAAATTTCACCAACCGTGCGGCGCGTAAAACCCGAAGTTGATGAGAAATGGCCGATTGCCCCATGTTAAGCGCGGCGGCAATGGCGGATACGGTTAGTTCGTCCTTCCCTATCAGAAGAGACAGCAATTTTATTCGCGTGGGGTCGCCCAGCACCTTAAAAACTTCCGACAGGCGAATACTTGTTTCGTTGTCGATACAAAAATCCTCCGTCGCAGGGATTGTCATAAGCGCACCTCCGTTTGCAACGGCTCTTATTATAGCAGATTTTCGCCGAATTTGTCACTGAAATTTGAAGGAAAATTTTCGCCCCGGGGTGATATAGTCAAGCAAAAACATCTCCTCTTCGTTTACTTGCGCCGCCACGTTCACCCGTTCGTCCGCCTCTTGTTCAAATTTTATTATTTCAAGCTCCCCCATGTACCGCAAATATTTTTCGTTGTCTATGGTTATTGCCCCCACTTTTCGCGGGGCGGTGTTTTCCGGCAAAATCGGCGCGCCCACCATGGCGCGGCTTTCGCGGGCGCGAATTGCGTCGCGGGCTTCGTCGGTTCGTGCGCTGAATACGTGCTCTAAAAGCTCCTGCTGTGCCGTGTCCTTGGTGAGCATTTTCGCCTTTACGATGACGCAATCGTCCTTTAGAGCGGCAAGTTCTTGCATTTCCTCGTCGGCGGGCATATTGTCGCCGATAAACACCGAATCAATACCCAAGGCCACAAGATGCCGCGCCGCCAGCCCCAATTCCATGTCGCGGTGATCCTCCAGTGTGGGCAACCCATCAAAGAGTGGGGCGCGTTTTTTGCGTCGCCCGGGTATAAACGCCCCCACCTTTACGCCTACTTTGTGGAGCATTACCGTTTTTCGCACCAAAGTTTCTTCGCTTAACCCCGTGCCGGGGCGCGGGTAGAAATTATGAAGCGCGTCCACGTTTTGAAAGTTGGTCTTTTTGCTTATGAGTTTCGTCAAAAAATTGCCCGTCATGGTGGAGGCGTTCACCTGTATGCGGACATTGTGTCTGTTGCGGCTCAGTTTGGCAATCGTTGCCGCGTCGTAGCCTGCGTCTATTCTTAGTGTGCTTATGCCGAGCATCTTAAAAGTGTTGGCCGTAAATTCGTTTATGCCCAACAATTCCAAAGTTGCCGGCGAAACGTCGGCTATCACCTCCAAGTTCTCCTGTCGGGCGATCTTAAGAACTGTGCCTACTTCGTCTTTAAGTCGTTCTTTATCGGTTTCGGGTATCAAAAACGAAGTAAAAATCCGTTTTATGCCGAAAGATGCCGCCCGT
>CAJOQC010000221.1 GCA_905236785.1 uncultured Selenomonadaceae bacterium | reverse complement strand
CATATATGCTAAGAAAGCACTGCATAAATGAGTTTGTGCCAAAAGCCGAGGATTTTTTTGCAGACAAGGAAAGTGCCGCGAGACGAAAGACGTGCTACGTCGAGCGGCATTTGATGCAGTATACCGAAAAAAGACCGGGCAAGGGGACAGAAATTATATAGTGCTTCCTTAATGACATTGGAAAAACAAGAAGCGATTGACGAGTAGTATTATAGGCTCATCTGCCTACCGTACACTATACCGCGCCTAAAATCCAAGGTATTAGCAATATCTTTGTCATGCAAAAAGAACATATAGCCTTTGGAATTATCCGTGGCATAACCGTATACTTGCAACAGCATTTTAATGTTCTCCTCGTCGTTTTGATGATGATAACAACACACCGCCACGCGAGCGTTACTGTTCAAAAGAACTCGTTTTGCTCCAAGAAGCGCATCAATCTCCGCCCCCTCTATATCCATCTTCAAAAAATCTATGTGTTCGCCGTTAAGCAACGTGTCAAGAGTAGTCATCTCGGTTGAATTATAGCGACCCAAAAACTTGTCGCAAAATACGATTTTTTCCTTATAGGGTTCAAATGTGCGATACAACGGTTCACGCCATTTCGGTTCGGGTTCGATTAAATAAATTTTCTTTGCGCGTTCGACATATCTTAACGCAAAATTACCTTCGCAAACACCGGCATCCACTATAATTGCTCCCTCCGATATATCGGTTTCGTCACGAATATATAAATGGGGGGAGTTTTCACGTTGCTCCCACAATACGTCCGAAATGTATTCCGTGCCATCATTATCCTTAAAAATGCCGTTATAGTCCTTGGTAAGAAACAGTTTTTTGTCTTCAAGCATTACATACGGGAAATTATCGCTGTCGCGAAGCACAATATCGCGCCGAGTAGACGGGCGATAATTTCCGAAAATATTCGGCACACGTCCGTTATTTGCCCAATCAGCCAACATATTGCGAATTTCCTCGTCGGCAGATTCCGAATATTTTGCCTGTACTCTTTTGGCAAGCTCTTCGGCAGCTTTTTGAAAAGTATAAAGACGATTGACATTTATACGGCATTGCACAACCAAAAAATCGACGATTTTTTGATAACGCTCAAAATCCAACATACCCGCGCCTATAAAAATATGAGGACACATTCTCGCGTATCCTTCGCTGCGAAATTGTTCGGGGCTTATTACGGGTATGTTGTGTAAAGTTGTTCCGCATAACTGTTCGGAGTCGTCAACAAAGGCAATAGGCTTGGCATTAAGAAAATAAGCCGGCATATTCCACAATTTATTTGCGTCGTTTCCAAGTCCAAATAAAACCGTTTTTTCCATAAATGTCAATCTCTCTTTCATGGGATATTCTTTGTTTTTTATCTACAGAAAAAAATGTTGCGGCGCAAACCGCAACATTTTCTTTGACCGCAAAATATATTCTGCGAATGTTTTTTTGTCAGAAGAACAACTCAACACGACCGAAGAGTTTTTCGGCCTTGCGATCGTCCTCAAGTTTCTTGCCGTTGAAGTAAATGCCTTTAATCTGCACATTCTTCATAAGGGTATACTGTGCGCCGATTTCCCAGCCCTTGGTGTTGTACATTGCGCCATCGTTTGCGCCGTCAATGGAAACGTTTGCGCCTTGGTAACGATAGGAAACATACGCGCCCCAAGAACCTTTGTCGTTTTTCTTCGAGCCTTTGTAGTCAAGATGTATCACATGAGAATGGTTGAAGAAGTCCGCATCCTTGTTGCGCAAATAAGCGGCGGTTAAGCCCACGTTCTTATCAAAGCGGTAGCTTGAAGCCACTTCCCAAATATTGGCATCGTCCTTGTCCATGCTGCGTGAATAGGCCGCATTGCGGAAAATATCCGAGTTAAAATGGTAATACGCGCCGGTAAAGGAGAATTTGCCGGGCTTATAAGTGAGGGCAATGCTCTGGAAATTCATTGTATCGTTGGCGTTAAACCCTCTGCCCTGACGAGCGGTGTTGTTAAGAACGGCCAAACGGTTAGCCGCCAGAGAATCGTCGTAACGGTTGTTGTCTGACGTATTCAAACGAGCCGCACGAATCTGCGCCTGCAAAACATTGCCGAAGTTTAATTCCACACCGGACATTTCGTTGAAGAACATCATGTTGCGATCGTAACTCGTAAGATCGGGGAACGTACCGATTTTGGCCACGAAACGACCATATTTGCCTTCAGCCCAAGCGCGTTGCAAACGAACCTGCGTAGAGCTGTCCTTGGACATATCCACGGAGGCATCCAAACGGGCATTGATGTGCCAATGGTCGTTTACTTCAGCGGTAGGTTCTAAGCGCAACAGATTTTCGTTGACGTTGTTCCTATAGTTACTCGTGCCGGGGGCAGTCTCCCAACGGTTGCTCTGATAAGTGTAACGCATTTCGCCCTGCCATTTAACCATATCGGCATGCTTTTCAAGGTTGCTCACGCGAACGCCCAAGCTGTTGAGTTCGTCGGAGAACTCGGCGGCCAAACGATCGATAAGGGCTTTGTCCGTTGCGCCCACATCGCCTTTAGCCATGGCTTTGGCAATCATCTGCGCCATTTCGTAACGGGTAATGTTGCGCTGGCCGCGATATGTGCCGTCGCCGTAACCTTCGATAACGCCGTCGGCGGCAAGTTGAGTTACCGCATCATAAGCCCAATGATCGCTTGACACATCGGAAAAGGGGTTGGCGGCCGCAAAGGTCGTCGAAGCTGCGCCGACCACAAGAGCGGTCGTTATCGCGCCGATAAGAGTCTTTTTCATTATGAAACATCCTCCCAAAATATATTCGTCAGTATGAGGAAATTTCGGCGAGTGTCCATGTTTCCTCTGCCGCGAAACCTCAAAACTTTTATGATTATATCAGCTTTTTTCTTTTTTGCAATAGCCAAAATGCAAAAAAAACGACAAAAAAAACGGCGAATATATCCATAATATTCGCCGTTTTTTGCAAAAAGCGTCCTTTACCGCACGGGCGCATGAACTGTTGTCAACAATGCATCGCACACGCCTTCCGCTTGCCACTCGCCGGAGGAGGCAGGCAAAAAGAAGGAATCTCCCTTTTTATATGGAACTTTTTCGCCGTTATTTGTCAAATGCCCTGCACCGTCCAAAATTAAAAT
>CAJOQC010000220.1 GCA_905236785.1 uncultured Selenomonadaceae bacterium | reverse complement strand
GTTTTCAAGGAACACCGCCCGCAGAAGCGAGCTTGCTTATATTACCACCTTAAAAGACCCATGTCAATACCCTTTTTGTGTTTTTTTGAAATTATTTTGACCCAAAAGTGAAAAGTTAAATTCCACTATCATATTTTACTTGAAAATATTGTTACTGTAAGACTTATTTCTACTTACATTTTTTCTTTATAAAAGTGGAATTTAACTTTTACTTCAGCAATTCTCGTTTTGCGGCTATCGTTCCCGCGACGCTAACTCCCAACAACAGCCAATAAAGACGCATTGCCCCGTATTCCAAGTAGGGCGATTCCGTGGCCGAATAGAGCATAAAGGATATTTGCGCCGCCAACATGGCCAAGGCAAACGTCTCTTTTCGCCGCTTAAAGAAAAATATCAAAAGCCCAATCATCATAACAAGGTACGCGCCAAGACCCAAAAGCCCGTATTCGCCCAAAAACTGAAAATAATTGCTGTGGGCGTGGCGGATAAACGGTTCTTTGGCATCGGGGCTGATGTATTTTTGCTGATACATATCCCCCCAATTCCCCGCGCCGACCCCAAGCAGAGGATTGTCGCGAAACATTTTCATGGTACTTTCCCACATCAAAAACCGCTCCGTGACCTGTTGCTGCTTCATGTCGGCGACGCTTGCCATGCGATCTAAGTATCGGGCGTTGGCAAAGGCTATGATGCTTATCGCAAAAATCATAACGCCGGCGATGCCGAAGGCTCTTTTTAGGTTGCCCCGCCACTCGTAAAAAGTAAGCCCCAACAAAACGACAATAACCGACAGCCATGCCGAACGGATGCCCGTCGCCACCGTGCCCAAAAAGCCCATGACGAACAAAAAACCGAAGGCATACTTTAGCCGCCCGCGACATTTTAGGGCGAACACGAAAAACATGGGCGTAAGCATACCGTAAAACACCGCTAACGCCACCAACCATCGGGACGATAATGGCGCGGGGCGCATATTCCCCTCAAACACCTGCCAAAATATATGGCCGTCCAATATCAGCATGGATACGCCGGACAGCAACATTATGTTCACCAATTTGTTTTCGGCTTTTATTAAGGCAGGTATTACAAGAACAAGCAATGCACTGTAGTTAAACCGAACCGAATAATCTTCGGTCAGGGTAAGCCACGCATGGCCGCTGTGCGCCACGCCTACCAAAACGCCCACAAGATAAACGAGTATCAACAGCAACACTGTTCGGCACGAAAACAAATTTTTCACGGCCTTGGGGTAAAGCACAAGGCGCAACAGCCCCACAACGATAACAAATATGCCGCTGTGGCGGCTTAAAGGCTCTGATACACATTCGCTCAAGGCAAGCAACAACAAGCCGCCGTAAATAAGTAAATCCAACCGTTCTTTGCTTAAAAAACGTTTTATCATAAGTCATGCTCCGTTATCGCCCGATAAATTGCCCAGGCTCGCTTAAAATGAAAATGGAACAATTTGGTGATTATAATTTTTTTTTGCCGCGTAATAAATTTTGCCCGCTTTTTGGGCAAATGGCGGCTTATGAAAATAAGCCAACTGCGGGTCATGTGATAATCGCGGTACGAGGTGCATTCCTTCCCCGCCGACGCGCTCCCCTTGTGGTACACAAAGGCATCTTCGGCATAGCAAAAGGAAAGGCCGGCTTTTTTGGCGCGAAAGGCAAGTTCCAACTCTTCGCAGTACAAAAAATAACTTTCGTCCAACAGCCCCACGGCCTTTATAAGTTTCGCCGTCAACAGAAACGACGGTCCGGGGAGAGTGAGTATTTTTAAGTCGGGTTTTAATTCCTTGGTGTTTACGCCTTCGGCCACCAAGTTAAGGCAAAACTCTTCTTCGTCGAGCCTTCCTCCGACGCATTGAACCTTGCAGCGATTTTCGTGCCACAAAACCGCAGAACCTACGCCGTCGCAACCCGTCGATTGTTGCTTTTTTATCATGTTGGCAAGGGCGTATTCGTCAACTTCGGTATCGTTGTTCAAAATCCAAAGATACTCGCAGTCGGCTTTTGACATGGCAAATTTTATGCCGATATTGTTGCCGCCGGAGTAGCCCATGTTTTGTTTAGCCCGCAAAAGCGTTACACTTACGTCGGCGTGTTCGGCTATCCATTTTTCGATTATTTTTGCCGAATTGTCCGTTGAATGATTGTCAACCACGACGGTTTTATAGGCGGCGTTTTTCGTTTTGGCGATACTTGTCAAACATTTTTCGGTGTCCGCCGCGCCGTTGTAATTAAGAATTATTATGTAGGTCATTGTCATTCCCCGAAACCAATAAACCGCAACGGCAAAGACGCGCCGCGCAAGAACGGTTTGCAAACAGTTTGTTGGGGGTAGTTTAACATAAGATTTTGAAGAATACAATTTATTTTGTGACGGCAAAAAACCGCTCGCCGACAAGGCAAGCGGTAAAAGAAAGCAAATATTGCATCAGTCTTGGCGTACGCGAGTGGTTTCTACCTCCACATAGTCGATGGGCCCCGGAATAGGCACGGAGGGTTTTCTGATTTTCGCCGTGACACTGGTGAAATGGGGGAATTTTTTGAGGAGCTTGTCGCCGATATGAGCCGAAAGAGCCGTCAGCATTTGGAAACGCTTGTTCTCCGTGGCATCTTTCACCAAATCGTACACAACGGCGGGATCTACGTCGTCTTTCACGTCGTCGCTGGCGACCACATTGGCTTCGTCAAAGTTGATTTCAATGTCGATAAAGAACTTCTGCCCCTGTTCGCGCTCGTATTCGTACATTCCATGGAAACCATAGAACATCATGTTGTGGATTCTTATTTTTGCCATTGTCAGTCACTCCTATTTGTTGAATTTTATGAACGTGTTTTTCTTATTCGCCGCACACAAAAAAAATCCTGCCGGAAGTTTTAATTATTCCGACAAGATTTTTGTTTTATAGAAAGAATTTATTCGCAAAAGTTTGGTGACGCCTAAGGGATTCGAACCCTTGAACCCGCCGTGAGAGGGCGGTGTCTTAACCGCTTGACGAAGGCGCCACAAACTTGTTAAATTGCAACGCTTTCATTCTACTATAGTCACGGAAGATTTGCAAGGCTTTTTTTCATGCGCGACAAGGACTCATCCTTGCCCAAGATGTATAAAAGCTCCGTCGCGCCGCCGGGGGTTACGGTCTTTCCGGCTATGCTTATCCGCACCGGCCACAACGCCGCGCCCTTTTTTACGCCGACTTTTTCAATAACGTCGCTGATTTTTGCATAGAGATTTTCGTTTGTCCATTCACTTTCCGACACGCCCGCCAAAACCTCAATCACCTGCGGCAAAATGTCCTTGGCCGTTTGAATTGTCGCCTTGTTGCGCTTGTTGGCGTAAAGACTTTCGTCAAAGGGAGGCATCTCCTTCAAAAAGGCAATCTCACCCTCCACTTGCGCCAAATTAGTAAGTCGCGTTTTTAACAAGGCGGCGACAAAAAGCCATTTTTCCTGTAGGTTGTCCGTAAGTTCCCCTGCGAAAGGACGCGCTTTTTGGGCAAATTCTTCGTCGGTCATTCGCTTTAGGTACTCGCCGTTTAGCCAGCCCAATTTATTGTAGTCAAAAACCGCCGGAGACTTAGACAACCCTTCTGCCGAAAACAGTTTTTTTAGTTCCTCAAGAGAAAATATTTCTTCGTTGGTGGTTTTGGGATTCCACCCCAAGAGCGCGACATAATTTATAATCGCCGGGGGCAAGTAACCAAGGTTCACCAAATCTTCAAAGCTCGTCGCGCCATGGCGTTTGCTGAGTTTGGAGACAGTGCCGTCCTCCGCCTTGCCCATCACCGGCGCAAGGTGCATAAACACGGGCTTTTCCCAGCCGTAAGCATCGTAGAGCAAAACGTGCTTGGGCGTTGACGTGATAAATTCTTCGCCGCGAATTATATGGGTTACTTTCATTAGATGGTCGTCGATTACGTTGGCGAAATTGTAAGTGGGCATACCGTCGCTCTTTAGGAGAATTTGATCTTCAAGTTCCTCGTTGGCAATGGTGATGTTGCCATGAAGCACGTCAAAATAAGTGGTTTCCCCCGTAAGTGGCATCTTTTGGCGAATTACATAGGAGTCGCCGTTTTTTAGCCGCCTTTCAACTTCTTCGGCGGGCAAATCACGGCAGGCGCGGTCGTAGCCGCCAAAGTCGCCCTCCGTTTTTTTGTCCGCATCGCAAAAGCAACGGTACGCGCCTCCAAGCTCAATGAGTTTTTCGGCGTATTCCTTGTATATCGCCATACGCTCGCTCTGCACATACGGCCCATATTCGCCGCCTGCGTCCGGCCCTTCGTCCCATGTTATGCCCGCCGCCCGCAGTGTGTTTTTTATTACGTCCACCGCATCGTCAACATAACGGGCGCGATCCGTGTCCTCTATTCGCAATATGAAATCGCCATGTTCCTTTTTGGCGAACAAATAGGCATAAAGGGCGGTTCGCAAATTGCCGATGTGCATATACCCCGTCGGCGAAGGCGCAAAACGTGTACGGACTTTTTCCATAGATTAACAAATTCCTCCGATAGCATAATTATACCGCGTACTCCAACACGGTGTCGCCGGCTTTGACGCGCTTTTTTTTCGGCAGACGCATATCTTCCACCTTGTCATAATTGACGATGAGAAGAGGCGAAATGAGATTTATTTTGCGCCGACGCAACAGGTCAATGTCAAGATGCAAAACCGGCGTGCCGGCTTTTACCCGCTCGCCGCTCTTGCAAAGGGCGGTGATGCCCATGCCCTCCATAACCACGGTATCAAGGCCAATATGCACCAAAATTTGAATACCCTCCGGCGTGGTAATGGCAAAAGCATGCTTAAAATCAAAAAACAAACTGATAACTCCGTCGCACGGCGCAAGGACTTCTTCGCTCTCCGCCGTTATGGCCAGCCCGTCGCCGGTCATCTTTTCGGCAAACACCGGGTCGGGTACGCCTTCAAGAGAAACAATTTGCCCGCTGATGGGCGCAACAAGCGAACAATGCCGTTTAGTCATGTCATTCACCTCATCATATTGCTCGTCGTTAAAAAGTGTACTTTTTTACGATGAGTTATGAGACGGCTTTCCTTCGCAGGCTCAAAGGTAAAGCAAGCGTCAGTTTTAATTGAAGAACAGTATCAAAGCCGCTGATATATTTACGGCTATTTTACACCTTTTCCCCTGCGGCGGCAAGATAATTCGCAAGAAAAATCTGTCAATGAAAATCACCGCTGCCCTTCGCGGCAAACAAAAAGCGCAGATGTCTTATGTATCTGCGCTTTTGTTTGCCGACAACGAAAACTCGTAAAAATCGCGTCAGCAAGTATGGCACTCTTCGTATATGCCGGCGTTTTTGAGGGTTGTTACCACGGTTTCGCCGATGCCGGCCACCGTATCCGCCACCAATATGTTAGCCGCGTTTAACGCTTTTATCTTGTCCGCCGCCGTGCCTTTGCCGCCGGAGATAATAGCCCCCGCATGACCCATGCGTTTGCCCGGAGGCGCCTGCCGCCCGGCGATAAAGGCGGCCACGGGTTTTTTCATGTTTTCTTTAATCCAAAGAGCCGCATCTTCTTCTGCGTTGCCGCCGATTTCGCCAATCATCAAAACAGCTTTGGTGTCGTCGTCCTCTTTGAACAATTTTAGAACGTCGATAAAATCAGTCCCCTTCACCGGGTCGCCGCCAATGCCCACCGCCGTGGTGATGCCTATCCCGGCGTTCATAAGCTGAAACGCCGCTTCGTAGGTTAGAGTGCCGGAGCGGGACACCAAGCCCACATGACCTCTTTTTTGTATATTGCCGGGTATAATGCCGAGTTTGGATTCGTCCGTAGTCAAAACGCCGGGGCAGTTAGGCCCTATGAGCCGCGTTTTTTTGCCTTCCATATAGCGGCGCACTTTCACCATGTCCTGCACGGGAATGTGTTCGGTTATGCACACCACCAAATCAAGTTCCGCTTCAATGCCTTCCATTATGGAGTCGGCGGCAAATTTTGCGGGGACGTAAATAACCGACGCTGTTGCGCCCGTGGCTTTCACCGCATCGCGCACCGTGTTAAAAACCGGCACGTTCTCCACCGTCTGCCCAGCTTTTCCCGGGGTCACCCCCGCCACAATTTTTGTGCCGTAGGCAAGCATTTGTTTGGTGTGGAACGCGGCGGCCTTGCCGGTTATGCCCTGCACAATAACTTTTGTATCCTTGTTTATCAAAATACTCATTTATCTTTTAACCCCTCTCGCTGCTTATGCTTTTGCCTCGTTGACCAAGCGGACAATTTCCCGCGCTCCGCCTTCCATGGTTTCGGCCATAATTACGTTCTTAATGGGCGTGTTCTTCAGTATCTCGCGCCCGCGCTCCACATTTGTGCCTTCAAGGCGAACCACCACCGGCACAGGGATGGACTTGCCGTCCTCGGAGATGATTTTCGCCGCTTCCACTATGCCTTCGGCCACTTGGTCGCATTTGTTTATGCCGCCGAAAATATTGACGAAAATGCCTTTGCTCTGCCCGCCTTCAAGCATAATTTTGAAAGCGGCGGCAATTTTCTTCGGGTCTGAGTCGCCGCCCACATCGAGGAAATTGGCCGGGTCGCCGCCGTAGTGCTTCAAAATGTCAACCGTGGCCATGGCCAGCCCTGCGCCGTTTACCATACAGGCCACGTCGCCGCCAAGATTTACATAGTTTAGGTTTTCTTTTGCCGCTTCAAGTTCTTTGGGGTCTTCTTCGGTTTCGTCCCGCATTGCGGCAATATCCGGGTGGCGGAAGAGCGCGCTGTCGTCAAAGTTTAGTTTCGCGTCAAGAGCAACCACATCGTCGTCCTCGGTGACAACAAGGGGGTTAATCTCCGCCAATGAGCAGTCCTTGCCGACAAAAGCGTCGTACAACTTTAGCATAAGCGAGCTTGCTTTTCTTATCGCCGGCGCGGGCAATTCCAAAGCGTAGGCCATGCGCGTCGCTTGGAAGGGCAAAAGCCCCACGGCGGGGTCGATGTATTCCTTCAAAATCTTTTCCGGCGTTTCGGCGGCGACTTTTTCTATTTCAACGCCGCCTTCCGTGGAAGCCATCATCACCGTGCGAGCGGTCATACGGTCGATAACAAAGGACAGGTAATATTCTTTTTTTATCTTTGAGCCTTCTTCTATTAAAAGACGGTGTACTTCCTTGCCTTCCGGGCCTGTCTGATGCGTCTTTAACACCTTTCCAAGCAACTCGGCGGCATAGGTTTTGACTTCTTCGACGGATTTTGCGAGTTTAACGCCCCCCGCCTTGCCGCGCCCGCCGGCATGAATTTGCGCTTTTACCACTTTCACCGCGCTGTCGGTCATTTCTTCGGCGACCTTTACCGCCTCTTCCACCGAAAAGGCCGCTTTGCCCTTGGGGACATTCACGCCGTAAGAACGTAAAATTTCTTTGCTCTGATGTTCATGAATATTCATGTACTTGCCTCCAAACAAGAATTTGTAGTAAAAATGTTTTCAGTGTCTTTATTTCTCTTTTTCTTTTTTGAAAAAAGAAAAGAAGTGATTTTTGAGGTTATTTCAAAAATTTCGTTGCGTAAACCGTTTGCCCCTGCCATTCGCCTTCCGCATATGTTTCGTCGAACAAAACAACGCTTGTGTCCATGCTCTCCATTCCCAATTTGCAACCAAGGCCGGTGCAAAAGCCCGTTAAACTGAGGCAAATATCGTCAGACTGCAAATGCACGGATTTTTTAAGCCCCGCGCCGTAATAATCAATGGGGCAGGTGGGGTCGTAGCCGAACATACCGGCTTCCATGACAACTTCCGGCTTTTCGTCCCGCACTGTCCACTGTCCTGTTTTTGCGCCCGCCGCATAATTGTCGGCAAAAACTTCCACGGCAACATTGCTTAGGGAAAACACGCCCTTATGAGCAAGCCTTTGACCGTCGGTCTTAAAAATAACCGAAAGTTCGTTGTCGTTGGAAAGAGAATACAACACGCTACCGTTAAAATCGCCGCCGCTGTGGGTGAACTTTACGCCCTCGTAAACTTCTTCCGCGTCCCAGATTATTTTTTCAAAATTTTCTTTGCCGTCGGCGGCTATAACCGCGCCCCTTGCGCTCTTTTCCAAGGCGGCCAGCTCTCTGTGGCCGGCAATATCCATAAAGCGATAACTTTTCACCATGGTTCGCCATGAAACAAGCCTTGCGCCGTAGGTGACAACTTTTACCTCTGTTCCTTTGGTGTTGCGGAGGGTGTATGCTTCAACGCCGCGCCCGTCCGTTAATGAACCGTAATGGGATTTTTTTACAGATGCCATTATAGTGATCCCCTTTTCTTATGAAAATATTTTTATGTGTCTTTTTCCAAAAGTGTCCTAAAGTCCGGCACGGGCAAAGGCCGCGAGAAGTAAAAGCCCTGTATGTCCTCGCAACCCAAAGCCGCCAAAATGTCAATCTGCGGTTTTGTTTCCACTCCCTCCACCACAACGCCCATTTCAAGAGCTTGGGAAAGTTCCATCATAAAGTGCAGTATGGCGTTGGCTCTTTTTGAGTGTTCCACTTCTTGCACGAAGGCCATGTCGATTTTTAATATGTCAACGGGCAAATTCTTCAGCATATTAAGAGAGGAAAAACCGCTGCCGAAATCGTCCATGAGGATTCTAAACCCCTTGGCGCGGAACTCTTTGATGACATTTATTATCTGTTGGGGGTTATCGGTGTACGCGCTTTCGGTTATCTCAAGTTTCAAAAGCTCCGGCGTAAGTTCGTACCGCGCCAAAAGCCGCATGAGAAAATCAAGCAAATCCATGTTGTAAAAATGAAGCCTTGATACGTTGACGGAAACGGGTACAACCGGCGCGCCTTCGTCCTTTTGCCGCCGCAGGAATTTACAGACTTCCTCCCATACGAAACGATCGAGGCGCACGATAAAACCGTTGCGTTCAAAGACCGGCACAAAATGAGCCGGGCTTATCGTGCCGTTTACCGGGTGATTCCACCGCACCAAAGCCTCCGCGCTGACGATCTTGTTGGTTTTTAGACTGTAAATCGGCTGAAGGTAAATGCAAAACTGTTGCTCCTGCAAGGCAAGTTCCATGTCCCGCACAATCATTTGCTCTTGGAGCATAAGGTCGCGCATACTCTTGTCATAGTAGGCGTAGCGGGTCATGTAATTGCCCTTTACCTTGTTTAGCGCCATGTGAGCGCGGTCGCACATTTGATCCACGGGCAAAAAGGCGTTGGCCACGGGGTAAATCCCGGCGAAAAAAAGGACGTTGTGACTTATCCCCAAGGACTGCATGGTGTTATCCAAGCCTTCCATGAGCCGCCCTATGTGGAGTTTGTTGGAGGGGATGCACACGGCAAAATGGTCGGCCTCAATACGGCCGCAAATGCCGTCGTCGCCGATTATCGCCTGAAAATAATAAGCGGCGGTCTTTAGTATCAAATTGCCGGTTTCCGTTTGGAACAAATCGTTTATAACCTTAAAACAGCTTATGTCAAAATAAACGATGTCAAAACCCGTGCCGTTCATGGACTGCATAAAACTTGCGGCCTTGCGGTAAAATGTTTCGCGGTTATAAAGCCCCGTCAAGGCATCCCGCTCCACATAGCGATGCATCTCGCGAAGCTGGCGGTCTTTGGCGGCTTGCTCAAGTTTGCGCCATTCGTTTTCAAGACGCGCCATGACGTTTTTCACCCGTGAGCGGACAATGGTGGGGTTAAAGGGCTTGTTGATAAAATCAGCCGCCCCCATTTCCATGGCTCTTGCTTCGTTGTCGCCGTCGTTTTTGCCGGTAATGGCGATAACAGGCACGTCCGTGTAAGCGTCGGAACGTTTAAGCGCGGACAGCAACTCAAGCCCGTCCATAACGGGCATCACAATTTCAACAAGCACGATGCTGACGCGGCAGGACTCTAAAAGCTCCAACGCCTCTTTGCCGTCCACCGCCTCCAAAATGCGATATTCGTCCTGAAAAAATTGCGAAAGAACGACCCTGTTGATTTCGGTGTCGTCAACAATTAGCATAATCGGCTTGTCTTCCATAAAGCTCACCTTTAATTTGTGAATTTTGGGCAATAAAAAGAATTATT
>CAJOQC010000219.1 GCA_905236785.1 uncultured Selenomonadaceae bacterium | reverse complement strand
TGGGCATCTCTAAAAACTCGCTTTTATACCTCCTCCCGTCGGCTTCGCCGACACCCTCCTCCAAGAGGAGGGCTGATTTAAGCCTCCATCTTGGAGGGAGGTGGCAGCCCGCAGGGCTGACGGAGGGAGTTTTTAGAGGTTGCCTAAAGTTTTTTCTCTTTTTCTTTTGCTTCTTTTCTTTTTCTCTTTCTTTGAAAAGAAAGAGAAAAAGAAGTGTTTTTATAATTACTTATTCTTAATGTAATTTATCAACCCGCCGGCCTTGGCTATTTCTTGCACAAACCCCGGCAAGGGGCGGGCGTTAAATGTGTCGCCGGTGGTTATATTTTCTATTGTGCCTGTGCCGGTGTCAACTTTTAATTCGTCGCCGGCGTGAATTTTTTCCACAGCGTCGCCAATCTCCAAAAGGGGCAAGCCGATATTTATGCCGTTACGGTAGAATATCCGGGCAAAACTTGCGGCGATGACCACGGGAACTCCCGAGGCTTTCATGGCCACCGGCGCGTGTTCGCGGGACGAGCCGCAACCAAAATTCTTGCCGCCCACCATTATGTCCCCGGCTTTTACGTTCTTGGCAAAACTTTCGTCGATGTCAACCATGCAATGGGCGGCAAGCTCCTTAGGGTCGAAGGTGTTGAGGTATCGGGCGGGAATTATTACGTCGGTGTCGATGTTGTCGCCGTACCGCCAGACTTTTCCTTTGTGTTCCATTTATTTCACCTCGCTTTTTTCGGCAATACGCCCCAAAATTGCGCTTGCTGCCGCAACGAAAGGCCCTGCCAAATAAACTTCGCTGTCAACATGACCCATGCGCCCGCGGAAATTTCGGTTGGTGGTGGACACGCACCTCTCCCCCGCCGATAAAATGCCCATGTACCCGCCAAGGCACGGCCCGCAAGTGGGCGTGGACACAACGCAACCTGCGTCGATAAAGGTGTCGATATAGCCGCGTTTTACTGCTTCTTTATAGATATATTGACTGCCGGGAATTACTATGCAACGAACGTCCGGGTGAACGCTTTTGCCCGCCAAAATCTCCGCCGCTATTTCTAAATCCTCCAGCCGCCCGTTGGTGCAAGAGCCGATAACGACTTGATCTATTTTTATCGGTTCTTTTATGTCGGCCACTTTCTTCGTGTTTTCCGGCAAATGAGGGAACGCCACCACGGGGCGAAGTTCTGCCAAGTTAATCTCGACGGTTTGTGCATACTTTGCGTCCGCATCGGCAAACACGGGTTCGTAGGGCTTTGTTACCCGCCCTTTTACATATTCTTTCGTTATGTCGTCAAAGGGGAAAATCCCGTTTTTGCCGCCCGCCTCAATGGCCATGTTCGATATGGTAAGACGGTCGGTCATGGTTAAATCCGCCACGCCATCCCCGGTGAACTCCAAGGATTTATAAAGCGCGCCATCAACGCCGATCATGCCGATAAGCGTGAGTATAACGTCTTTGCCGCAAACGTCGGCGGGCTTTTTCCCCGTAAGATGCACGTTTATTGTTTCGGGCACCTTAAACCACGCCTGCCCCGTGGCCATGGCAACGGCAAGGTCGGTGGTGCCGACGCCGGTTGAAAAACCGTTCACCGCGCCGTAGGTGCAGGTGTGGGAGTCCGCGCCGATGGTGAGCATACCGGGCGCAACAATGCCTTTTTCCGGCAAAATAACGTGTTCAATGCCCACTCTGCCCGCTTCAAAATAATTTACGATGTTGTGCTTTTTGGCAAAATCCCGCATTGTTTTTGCCAAGTCTGCGCTTTTTATATCCTTGGCCGGTTGGAAATGATCGGGGATAAGCGCGATTTTTTCGTTATCGAAAACCGGCTTGCCGATTTTTTCAAATTCTTTTATGGAAGGCGGCC
Source organism: uncultured Selenomonadaceae bacterium (assembly GCA_905236785.1). Lineage (GTDB taxonomy): Bacteria > Bacillota > Negativicutes > Selenomonadales > Selenomonadaceae > CAJORE01. Next base: position 8,769 of record CAJOQC010000219.1, on the reverse strand, counting down.
CTGTTACGTCGTTGGCCAAAACCATGTCAAGGTCGGCCATGATAAGTTGCCCCGGCTCGACAAATTGAAGCCCTGCATGTTTGGCGAGGATTTTTTCGCCCATGTTCATACCCATTTTATCACTCTCCTAACGGCGATTATTTTATCAATGGGCTGTTAAAAAATCAAGTATACTCCATAATGGAGGAACATCAACGCCGCAAAATTTTACGACTGTAAAAAGGAACAAAAAACCGGCGAGAAAGAAGCGCAAAACAAGTTGTCATATAGCTGTTAATTATGATATTATACGATTGATTTGACGATTGATTTGTGACGGCACTGTCTTATAGGAAAGGTGATTTTTTTGGCAGAAAACAAAATTTCCCTGCGGGGAAAAAATGTTTTGGCACTTTCGGATTTTTCGGCGGATGAGATAAATTTGATTTTGGATACCGCCATTCACATGAAAAAAATAATCGGGGGCAACAACAAGAAATTGCCGATATTAAGCGGCAAATCCATTGTTACCCTTTTTTTCGAGCCAAGCACAAGAACCCGCACTTCCTTTGAATTGGCCGGCAAGTATTTGGGTGCGGACGTGGTGAACATCACCGCCGCCACGAGCAGCGTCGTTAAAGGCGAAAGTTTGCGGGACACCCTCTATACGGTCGAGGCCATGGGAGTTGACGCGATAGTGATGCGCCATAAGGCCGAAGGCGCGGCCGAATGCGCCGCCAAAATCGCCCGCCCCGTCATTATAAACGCCGGCGACGGAGCGCACGCTCATCCTTCTCAAGGGCTGCTTAACCTCTTCACCATAAGGGAAATAAAACACCGACTGCAAGGGCTGAAGGTGGCCATTGTCGGCGACATTCTCCACAGTCGCGTGGCAAGAAGCGACATAGAAGGCATGAGCAAAATGGGCATTGATATTCATGTTGCAGGGCCAAGCACTCTTTTGCCGCGTTTTTTGGCAAAGGATACAAGGGTAACGGTTCACGATAACGTTGAAGATGCCCTAAGGGATGCCGATGCGGTGGAGGTACTAAGAATACAGACCGAGCGAATGAAAGGCGGCCTTTTCCCCTCTACCCGCGAGTATGCGCGAGTTTACGGGCTGAACAAAGAAAGGCTTGCTCTTTGCAAAGATGATGTCATTCTCCTGCACCCCGGACCTATGAACAAGGGCTGGGAAATTTCAGCCGACGTTGCCTATTGCGAAAACTCCTTCATTCAAAAGGAAGTAACCAACGGCGCGGCAGTCAGAATGGCTCTTTATAAACTGATATTGGCGGAGGAAGAAAATTGAAAATACTGCTAAAAAACGGGCGGATTATCGACCCCGCCAACAAAATTGACGGCAAAATGGATTTGCTTGCGGAAAACGGTAAAATCGCCGCCATAGGCGAAGATATTACAGTAGCCGACGAAGAAACGCAAATTATCGACGCGACTGACAAAGTCATACTCCCCGGGCTTATTGATATGCACGTCCACCTGCGCGAACCGGGGCAAGAGGCCAAAGAAGACTTTGTAAGCGGCGGCATGGCGGCCGTTGCCGGAGGTTTTACCCGCGTGGCCACAATGCCGAACACAAGCCCCGTCGTTGATAACGCGGCCTTGGTGCGCGGCCTAAAAAAACGCGCCGCCGAGGCGAATTTGGCAAATATTGAAATAATCGGCGCAGTGACAAAAGGGCAAAAGGGCGAAGAACTTGCCGAAATGGGAGATATGGCGGCGGCGGGGGCGGCGGCCTTTTCCGACGACGGACATTTTATCGATTCGGCCAAAATGATGCTAAACGCCTTTTCGTATATAAAACCCTTCGACAAGATAATAATAAACCATGAAGAGGAAACAACCCTCGTGGAAGGCGGCGTAATGAACGAGGGCTTAAAAAGCGCGTTGCTGGGCGTGAAGGGGCGGCCTACGGTGGCGGAGGACATCGCGATTATGCGCGACATTTTGCTGGCCGAATACGCAGGGGCAAAAGTCCATGTGGCGCATATAAGCACGGCCGTCGGCGCAAATTTTGTACGGGAAGCAAAAAAACGCGGGGTGAAGGTGACGGCGGAGGTTACGCCCCAACATCTGACCCTTACCGATGACATGGTTAATTTAACCGACACGGCGACAAAAATAAATCCCCCGTTAAGGAGCAAAAATGACGCCGAAGCTCTTTTTGCCGCCCTTAAAGACGGGACGATTGATATTATCGTAACGGATCATTCCCCCCATGCAAACGAAGAGAAAGACCGCGAATATATATACGCGCCCAGCGGTTTTCCGGGGCTTGAAACTTCCCTTGCGGTTATGCTGACGGATTTTTATCATACCGGCAAGCTGACTTTGACGGAGTTGGCGGAAAAAATGAGCCTCAACCCGGCCAAAATATTTAATCTTGCGGGCGGCACTCTTTCTGTGGGCGCGGCGGCGGATATTGCCGTCGTTGACACGGAACTTGATTGGACGGCGCGGGCAAAGGATTTTTACACAAAATGCAAATATTCGCCATTTGACGGCAAGAAAATGAAGGGCAAGGCAGTTTTGACAATCGTCGGCGGCCGCATCGTGATGAAGGACGGAAAAATAACGGGAGGTGCGAAGGCTTGAAGGGAAAATTGATTTTGGAGGACGGCAGCGTTTTTACGGGGGAACTGACGGAGAACCTTGCGGCGACGGGTGAAGTTGTGTTTAACACCGGCATGACGGGTTATCAGGAGATACTCACCGACCCGTCCTATTGTTCGCAAATTGTTACGTTGACATATCCCATGGTGGGCAATTACGGCACTAACGAAATTTTCATGCAGGCGAAAAAGTCATTTGTGGGCGGTTTTGTCATCGGCGAATTGTGCAACGAGGGCAGTAATTGGCGCAACGAAAACAATTTGCGCGATTTTTTGCGCCGCGAGAACATTCCTTGCCTTTATAACACGGACACCCGCGCCATAACAAGAAAAATACGCTCGGCGGGTACAATGAAGGGCGTTATTGTGAAGGATGACGAAATCCAAGATAAAATTGATGAACTTATGTCCTGCCCCATTGAAAGGGAAGTCGTAAAAAAAGTAACCGTCAAAGAGCCGTATGTGATGGAGGGCGCAACGGACAACGCCCCCCATGTGGCGGTTATGGATTTTGGCGTTAAGCAAAATATACTAAACTCGCTAAAAAACCTCGGCTGCAAATTGACGGTTTTCCCCGCCGAAACCAAAGCGGAAGAAATTTTTGCCGCCAACCCCGATGGCATCTTTTTGTCAAACGGCCCCGGCGACCCCAAGGACGTGCCGCAGGTGATAGGCGAAGTAAAGAAAATCATCGAAAAGGGAAATCTTCCCATGTTCGGCATCTGTTTGGGGCATCAGCTTTTGGCTCTTGCCATGGGCGCGGACACCTACAAATTGAAATTCGGTCACCGCGGCTCCAATCAGCCGGTTAAAGACTTAAAAACCGGGCGGGTGCATATTTCTTCCCAAAACCATGGCTATGCGGTGGACGAGAAATCCCTGGCGGGGTTGCCCCTCGCCGTAACCCATGTGTCGGTTAACGACGGCACAGTGGAAGGGATGCGCCATGAAGAATTGCCCATATTCTCCGTGCAGTATCACCCGGAAGCATCCCCGGGGCCTGACGATAATATGTATCTTTTCGACGAGTTTTGGCAGTTGCTGAAAAAGGGGGAATAAGGTTGCCGAAGAAGAAAAATTTGCACAAGGTCATGGTCATAGGCTCAGGGCCAATCATCATAGGTCAGGCCGCCGAATTTGATTACGCAGGCTCTCAGGCTTGCCGCGCCCTTCGCGAAGAAGGGCTAACGGTTGTCTTGGTAAACTCGAACCCCGCCACCATAATGACCGATACTCATATTGCCGACAGGGTTTATATTGAGCCGTTGACGGCGGCTTTTTTGGAAGAAATTATCGCCAAGGAACGCCCCGACGGACTTTTGGCCACCTTGGGCGGCCAGGCGGGCTTAAATTTGGCGGTGCAACTCTCGGAGTGTGGCGCGCTTCAAAAGTACAACGTGGAACTTTTGGGAACGCCGCTGGCGGCCATAAAAAAAGCCGAGGATCGGGAACTTTTTAAGGAAACCATGGAGAAAATCGGCGAGCCTATCCCCGAAAGCACCATTGTTGAGGACGTGGAGTCGGCGGTGGAGTTTGCCGCGCAAATCGGCTACCCGTTAATCGTGCGCCCGGCGTACACCATGGGCGGCACAGGGGGCGGCATCGCCGAAAACGAAGAGGAACTGACGGAAATTGTAATTAAGGGCTTAAAGTACTCAATGATTGGGCAGGTGCTTATCGAAAGAAGCGTCGCCGGATTTAAGGAAATCGAGTACGAAGTGATGCGCGACGGCGCGGACAACTGCATTACCGTCTGCAACATGGAAAACCTTGACCCCGTGGGAGTTCATACCGGCGACAGCATAGTGGTCGCCCCAAGCCAAACCCTAACAGATCATGAATATCAAATGTTAAGAAGCGCATCCTTGCGGATAATTCGCGCCCTTGGCATCGAAGGCGGGTGCAACGCGCAGTATGCCTTAGACCCCAACAGCGATAAATATTATGTTATCGAAGTAAACCCACGGGTCAGCCGTTCTTCCGCTCTTGCCTCCAAGGCCACCGGCTACCCCATAGCCAAAGTGTCCGCAAAAATCGCCGTGGGTTTCACCTTGGACGAAATCGAAAACGCCGTCACGAAAAAGACCAAAGCCTGTTTTGAACCCGCTCTTGACTATTGCGTAGTCAAATTCCCCCGTTGGCCGTTTGACAAATTCGTCTGGGCCGATCGCACCTTGGGTACGCAGATGAAGGCCACCGGCGAAGTCATGAGCATTGACCGCAACTTTGAAGGAGCACTTCTTAAGGCGGTGCGTTCCCTTGAAATCGGCGTTCACCGTTTGTACATGGAAAAAATCGCCCAATGGGACGATGCCAAACTAAAACGACACATTGCCCGCATAAACGACGAACGGCTTTTTGTTATCGCCGAAGCCTTTAGGCGCGGCATTGCGGATATTGAAGATGTGCATGACGCGACGAAAATTGATAAATGGTTCTTGCGGAAGATAAAGAACATCACCGATACGGAACTGCGTTTAACAGGCGAAGAACTGACGGCGGAGTTGTTGCAAACAGCCAAAAGAACGGGTCTTGCCGACCGTTCCATAGCCGAACTTACGGGTAAATCCACCGACGATATACGGGCGCAAAGAAAATCATGGGGCATTTTGCCTTGTTACAAAATGGTTGATACCTGCGCCGCCGAATTTGCCGCCGCCACGCCCTATTATTATTCCACCTTTGCCGCTCAAGAGGACGAAGTGGAAGTTTCCTCGGCGAAAAAAGTCGTGGTTTTGGGCAGCGGCCCCATTCGCATCGGGCAGGGGGTTGAATTTGATTATTGTTCCGTTCATTGCGTATGGGCATTGCGGGAAATGGGCATTGAAGCCATAATCATCAACAATAACCCCGAAACCGTCAGCACGGACTTTGACGTGTCCGATCGCCTGTACTTTGAGCCTTTGACCCCCGAGGACGTGCTTAACATCATCGACAAGGAAAAGCCCGACGGGGTTATCGTTCAGTTTGGCGGGCAAACGGCCATAAACTTGGCATCCTCCTTGGCTAAAGCCGGCGTAAAAATTTTCGGCACTTCCGTTGATGATATTGACCGCGCCGAAGACAGGGAAAGATTTGACGAGGTACTTACGGCAACTAAAATCCCAAGGCCCCAAGGAACGAGCGTCACCAACCTTGACGAGGCCATAGAAGGCGCGGCGAAAATCGGTTACCCGGTAATGGTTCGCCCTTCTTACGTTTTGGGCGGGCGCGCCATGGAAATTGTTTACAACGAAAACGAACTAAAGGATTATATGAGCCGCGCCGTGAAAGTAACTCCCGACCACCCTGTTCTTGTTGATAGGTACATGGAAGGCACGGAAGTGGAAGTTGATGCTATTTCCGACGGAGAAAGCGTTATGATTCCCGGCATAATGGAACACGTTGAGCGGGCGGGGGTTCATTCCGGCGACAGCATTGCCGTTTATCCGCCTCAGACACTCCACGCCAAAATTATTTACACCATCATTGATTACACCAAGCGTCTTGCCGCCGCGCTGAAGGTCAAGGGGCTTTTGAACATTCAATTCGTAGTGGCAAACGGCGAAGTGTACATCATCGAAGTAAACCCGCGTTCAAGCCGCACCGTGCCGTTTTTGAGCAAAGTAACCGACGTCAAAATGGTAAATTTGGCAACCCATGCGGCCATGGGCGAAACTCTTAAAGAACTTGGCTGCCCGACGGGAATGATTGAGCCAAAGCCTTATGTGGCGGTGAAAGCCCCGGTGTTTAGTTTTGCCAAAATGCAGGACGTTGACATTGCCTTAGGGCCGGAGATGAAATCGACGGGCGAAGTAATGGGCATTGATTACCATTACGCCCGCGCCCTCTATAAGGCCATAACCGGAGCGGGAACTCATGTCCCCACGGGCGGCTCGATATTGTTCACGGTGGCAGACAAGGACAAAAAGGAGCTTTTGCAACTGGCGAAGGCTTTTTCCGAGATAGGATTTCATCTTGTGGCCACGGCCGGGACTGCCAAGGCGTTGCAGGCCGTTGGCATCGCCGCCGAAGTGGTGGGCAAGGTGCATGAAAAAAGCGCCGACATCATAAAGATGATAACCATGGGCAAAATTCACATGGTCATTAACACACTTACCCAAGGTCAACACGTCCGTCGGGACGGTTTCCGTATTCGTCGCGCCACCGTGGAGCATGGCATCCCCTGCCTTACGTCCCTTGATACGGCGTGGGAAGTTTTGCGGGTGTTGTCCTTTATGCGCGACAGGCGTTTGGTGTATTCCCTATCCATTCAAGATTATGTCGGCGGAGGTGACGACCTTGCCTAAATCCGTAACGGAAGCCGAAGTCATATCCCAGCGGCAGTTGGCGCAAAATGTTTATATGTTGACGGTTTGCGCCCCGAAAATTGCCTACGAAGCAGAGCCGGGTATGTTTGTCATGCTCCGTATAGCCGACGGGGCTATGCTGTTGCGTCGCCCGTTGGGGATAGCCGACGTGGATCTCGGCAAGGGGACGATTTCCATAATCTATCGGCAAATAGGCGGCGGCACAAAAAAGCTGACCGCCCTCACTTCGGGCGACTGCGTAAATACATTGGGCCCTTTGGGCAGCAGTTTCACGCTGAAGGCGGTGCGTCCTTTGATTATCGGCGGCGGGTTGGGGCTTGCCCCCCTTTTGTACTACGCCAAATGCGTTGAACAGTCCGACGTTTTAATGGGCGGTCGTACCGCCTCGGAAATGTTTTGGACGAGCCTTTTTAAGCCTTATGTGAAAAATCTTTACGTTACCACCGACGACGGCACAATGGGCGAGCAGGGTTTTGCCATCGATATGCTGCCGCAAATTTTGACCAAGAACAGCTACGATTGTTTAATCGCTTGCGGGCCGCCCACCATGATGCAACTTGCCGCAAAAATCGCAAAGGACAACGATTTGCCTTGCCAAGTTTCCTTGGAGCGGCGCATGGCCTGCGGCTTGGGCGCGTGTCTTTCATGCTCGGTTGATATGGCGGACGGGCGGCAAAAGAAAGTCTGCCAAGACGGGCCGGTGTTTTGGGCGCAGGAGGTGTGGGCATGAATAAGGACAATTCCCTGTGCGTAAAAATCGCCGATTTAACCCTTAACACTCCCGTTCTTGCCGCCTCCGGCACATTCGGCTACGGCGAAGAATTTGCCGATTTTGTGGATTTTGCCAAATTGGGCGGCGTTACGGTGAAGGGGACGACTCTAAAACCGCGTCGCGGCAACAAGGGCGTTCGCGTGGCGGAAACTCCGGCGGGAATGTTAAACTCCATCGGTTTGCAAAACCCCGGCGCGGAGTATTTCATAGAGAACATTTTGCCCCGCATAAAAAAATTGCCCACAAACATCATAGTCAACATTTCGGCAAGCGCGGCTGATGAATACGGCGAACTAGCCAAAATCCTCGACGTTGACGGCGTTGATGCCCTTGAGGTTAATGTTTCCTGCCCCAACGTTAAAGACGGCGGCATTGTTTTCGGCACAGACCCCAAGGCTCTTTTTTCCGTAACCGAGGCGGTGAAGAAAAACACAAAAAAGCCGGTAATCGTGAAACTTTCCCCAAATGTAACGGATATAAAAATAACCGCCAAGGCGGCAGAAGATGCCGGGGCGGATGCCCTTAGCCTTATCAACACGCTTATCGGCATGGATATTGACATTGAAACGCGACAGCCGATTTTGGGCAACGTAACCGGCGGCCTTTCGGGGGCGGCGGTGTTGCCCGTGGCTCTTTACATGGTGCATGAAGCCTACAAAACGGTGAAAATCCCCATAATCGGCATGGGCGGCATAACGAAGGCGGAAGATGCCGCAAAATTTTTCATAGCGGGGGCAAGGGCGGTTGCTGTAGGCACGGCAAATTTCTCCGACCCCGGCGTAACCATGAAAATCGTCGTCGGTTTGCAAAAGTATTTGCGCGAGCGCAATTTGGCAAGCATCGGCGAGTTGACGGGGACGCTTGCCGTGCCTAAGGAAGGAATGTAAACTTGAGCGATTTGTTTTTGTGGCTGTTGATATTTTTGGCTTGCGCTTATACCTTTTGGGATGATTGGTTTACTGAATGACACTACTCTTAAGGTAAGCTCTAATACTAATCTTAGATAAAAATTTTAAGTAAAATTTTTATCTAAGATACGCCTGCTTCGCAGGCTACAGTCGCGCCTTCGGCACGT
>CAJOQC010000218.1 GCA_905236785.1 uncultured Selenomonadaceae bacterium | reverse complement strand
TTAGAGATGCCCTTTATAACCTTGTATGGCTTTTGATTTTGCATTTTAGGAAAAGAACGTTTCGCGGAATATTTCGCGGGACGTTCTTTTTGTTCGCGGGGGGCAAAACTTATTATTTGACAGGAGGGCGACAGGCAAGTAAAATAATCTGTATACGATTGGGGGTTGTGACGAATTTCTTTGTCGGTGTTGCGTTTTGTCGCAAAAGAGCGCAATAGGCGGCGCAACATCGGACGTATACAGCAAAACACCCCCAAAATCTGCGACGAACAAAAATTTTTGAAAATATTGTTGGAAAGGACGTTCGGCATGATTCAAAAAAAATATAAAGTTTTTCTTGAAGGAGCGGCGCAGGATAAATTGGCCGCTTTGGGCGAGGTGCACGCCTTTTGGGGTAAATTTCGCGCCGTTGCCGACGAAATAAACGACGAATGGACTCGTTGCGGCGCAAAAACCTTGTTCATAAACATTCTTTTTGACAAAATACCTTCGGAAAAAGCGCAAATCGCCATGGAAATAATAAGAGAAAAACTCCCCCATGCGGCAGTTGTCGGCACGAGCCTTTTTCCCATAAACGACGAACATTCCATAACCTTTGATTGTTGCTTTTTTGACAATTCTTCGGTGAAGGTTTTTGAATACAACGGTTGCCCTTGGCATTACGAGGAGTACGGACGGGAAATCGGAAAGTCCATCGCCGATATGGTCGACGTAAAGGGCGTTCTTTTGATGTGCGCCGGCGTCAGCCTAAACGTCAGCGAATTTATCGACGGAATAAGCGAAAACAATGAGGACATTCCTTTTTTCGGCGCAATGGCGGGAGTCTTTACCCGTCAGGCAAATCACGACGTATGCGAAAGTATTTTTGCCAAAATCGGCGTTGACAACGAACAATACATTGTTGGCAACGATGTATACAGCACCGGCATAGTGACGGCGGTTTTTGCAGGGAAGGAACTGCACATAGAAACCGACGTTGTTTTTGGCTGGAAACCTTTGGGCAAAGAAATGCCCATAACAAAGACGAGCTGCGGCACGGGGGTGGCCACAATAGACGGCATACCCGCCACGGGGATTTACGAAAAATATTTGGGAGTGGAGCCGAACAAGAGATTTTTGGAAAACATTTGCGAATTTCCCCTTGTAATTGAACGCAACGGTTTTGAAATCGGGCGTGTGCCGCCCATTTACGACCATACCGGCTCCATTTATTTTAACGGCGATGTTCGCGACGGCGAAACCGTTCGCCTTACCTACGGCAATCCGCCGGAAATCCTGCGGGAAACCCAAAAGCACAGCGAAGAACTGCGGCGTTTTTCGCCCCAGGGCGTGTTGACTTACGTTTGCGGCAACAGGTACATATTCCTAAAAGAGGACGAACAAAAAGAGCATAATGCCTTTCTTCGTTTTGCGCCGCAACTTTCGGAGGTAAACGGCTCAAGCGAAATTTATCGGTACAAGAATAAAGGCGGCATATTAAACAGCGCGTTGGTGGCGGTGGGCTTGCGCGAAGGCAAGAAGCCGGCCGCGCTTCTTGGCGAGGATTTGCAACAAGATGAGAAAAAAGCGGATGCAATTCCTCTTTCCACCCGTTTGGCAACGTTTTTGGATGCCACCACCAGAGAATTAAAAGCCTCAAACAGAGAACTACAGGAAATGGCGGAAAACGCCAAAGCCGCCAGCCGCGCAAAAAGCGCGTTTTTGTCCAACATGAGCCATGAGATACGAACGCCCATAAACGCCATTTTGGGTTTGGACGAAATGATTTTAAGGGAGTGCAAGGACGAGAATGCCTTAGAGTACGCCGCCGACATTCAGGCGGCCACCGCAAATCTTTTGGGCATCGTAAACGATATTCTTGATTTTTCCAAAATCGAAGCGGGGAAAATGGAAATTATTCCCGTGGAGTATGCTCTAAGCTCGGTTCTAAACGACCTTGTGAACATGATTCAAAAACGCGCCGCCAAAAAAGGCTTGGATTTTATCGTGGAAGCCGACGAAAACATTCCAAGCATCCTCTTTGGCGACGAAATCCGCATAAAGCAGGTGGTGACTAACATTCTCACCAACGCCGTCAAGTATACGGAAAAGGGCAGTGTTACGCTAAGGGTCACTTACGAAGAAAAAGACGAAAACAAAATTTATCTTAAATTCGCCGTAAAGGATACGGGCATCGGCATAAAGGACGAGGACATGGGAAAACTTTTCTCCGCCTTTACCCGGATTGAAGAAAAACGCAACCGCGCCATTGAAGGCACGGGGCTTGGCATGAACATCACCCAACAACTGTTGCATCTTATGGGCAGCAAACTTGACGTAAAGAGCGTTTACGGCAAAGGGTCTACCTTTTCTTTCGCGGTGGAGCAACAAGTGCGAAACCATGACAAAATGGGGGATTTTGAAGAAGCCTATCGCCGCATAAGAGCGGGGCAGAGCGAATATCATGAAAAATTCACCGCGCCCAAGGCAAAAATTTTGGTGGTTGACGACACGATAATGAATATAACCGTGGTGAAAGGCTTGCTAAAACGCACCAAAGTGCAGATAGACACCGCCGAAAGCGGCTATGAATGTTTGCACATGGTGCAAAAGGACAAGTACGACATAATTTTCCTCGACCACCGTATGCCCGGCATGGACGGCATCGAAACCTTGCAACACATGAAAAAATTACCTCATCACCTAAACGAAGATACCCCCGTAATTTCCCTCACGGCCAACGCCGTTTCGGGGGCGCGGGAAGAGTACATAAAAGCAGGTTTTGACGATTATCTCACCAAACCCATTAACAGCGCGCAACTTGAACTTTTAATGTTAAAATATCTGCCCGAGGAAAAAGTGACAAAATACGTCGAGGCCGATGACCGGGAAGAAACAACCGACGAAGAACTGCCCGAATGGCTAAAAAACTGTGACAAGTTAAATGTTGACGAAGGCATTGGGCATTGCGGTTCTGTGTCGGATTACATGGATGCGCTTACGGTTTTTGCCGAGAGCATAAAATCAAACAGAGAAGAGATTGAACTTTATTATCAACGGGAAAAATGGCGGGACTATACCGTGAAGGTACACGCGCTAAAATCCACGGCGCGGGTGATAGGCGCGGCAGAGTTGTCGGAAAAGGCGCGAAGGCTTGAGGATGCGGGCAACGGCGGCTATATCGACGAAATAAAATCCCACACCGGGGAACTTTTGGCGTTATATAAGAGCTATATTGAAGTTTTGTCCCCTTTGTTGACCAAAGAAAAAGAAGGGGATGAGGATAAACCGCTGATTGACGAGGCGGCCTTGACGGATGCCTACGAAACCATGCGGGACATGGCCAAAAGTTTTGACTACGACAGCATGATGTTTGTCTTTGATTCCTTGGCGGAGTACCGCTTTAACGACACCGACCGCAAAAAACTTGCCGCCGTAAAGGAGGCCGCCGCCAAACCCGATTGGGACAAGGTGCGGGAGCTTTTGTCCGCCTGATGTGCTTTTCGGCAGACCAAAGCGTGCAGTATCAAAAGCAGAGTATGAACAAACATAGGGTAATTGCTTATGAAACAAAAAATAATGGAAGCGTTAAGAACCCACAACGAAATATATCATTTGTTGTTGCAGTCATTAGGTCAAATAACCGTCATGCTGATACTTTTGATAATAGCAGCCTTCGGCGTCCATATTGCCCTCACCAGATCACTTGAAACGGCGGTTGCCCGCGACGTGTCGAGCCTAAGCCACAGCCTTGCCCAACAATTTAAGCATGAGTTTGATTATCTAAGTGCCTTTTCAACCTTCATCGAAACCAACGGCGGTCTTAACGCCGGGACGTTTAATTCGCTGAAATTAAGAGATGCATGGTACAGAACGGGCGTAATAGATCGCAAAGGCAACATAGTATCCGGCAAAAAATTGGACGAAACCGACATAAACGTTGTAAACCGCGTCTTTGAAGGCGAAAAAGTCATCGCCTACCGCGAGGGGCTTGGCATGATGTTTGCCGTACCCATAAAAACCGACGGCGTGGTGACACACGTTTTATACAACGCCTACAACGAGAAGGATTTTATCGCTGAGTTTAATCTTGTCAGCTACGGCGGCCAAGGAACGGTGGCTCTGATACACAATTCCGGCGACAAGATTATAATAACGGGCATCAACAACGGCGCGGGCGTGGAAAAAGCCGCCGAAAATTACGAAAATCTGAAAGACGGCGTTGATAGGGTTTGGAACGAAACCATGAAAAACGGTGACACTGCCTTTTGTTATACGCCAAAACATGGTTCGCCGGAGTTTATTTTCGGTTCGCCCGTGGCGAATACGGACTTTTCCATAATAGGTCATGTGCCATGGTATGTCGTAGCATCGGGGCTTGAATCCATTTATCGGGTAATGTTTGTCATTTACGGCGCGGTAGTTTTTTTGTTCATTCTCTTTGCCCGCTATTCCTTTATGGCAAAGCTAAAGACCAAAGAGAGCGAACAACTCATGGCGGAAAAACAGGCTTCCGACACGGCAAAACAACTTGCCGACACGGCAAACCGCGCCAAGAGCGAATTTTTGTCCAACATGAGCCACGAGATACGAACGCCCATAAACGCCATTTTGGGCATGGACGAAATGATTTTAAGAGAGAGCCATGACGAAAATATTTTAGAGTACGCCCAAAATTTGCAAAACGCCGGAGTAAACCTTTTGGGGTTGGTCAACGACATTTTGGACTTTTCCAAAATCGAAGCGGGCAAAATGGAAATTATCCCCGTGGAGTATGAGGTAAGCTCCCTTCTTAACGATTTGGTGACCATGGTGAGCGAGCGGGCGGCAAAGAAAAATCTTAAATTCACGGTGGAGGCCGAAGGAAATATCCCCAGCGTCCTCTACGGCGACGAGATACGGATTAAACAAGCGGCCACCAACATACTCACCAATGCGGTGAAATATACGGAAAAGGGTAGCGTTATTTTGACGGTTGACTACGAGGACACCCATGACGAAAATGTAAAACTCAAATTCAGCGTGAAAGACACGGGCATCGGCATAAAACAGGAGGACATGAAAAAACTGTTTGCCGCCTTTGAACGGATAGAAGAAGAGCGCAACCGTTCCGTTGAGGGCACGGGGCTTGGTATGAACATCACGACGAAACTTCTTGCGCTTATGGGGGCGCAGTTGCAGGTGGATAGCGTCTACGGCGAAGGCTCCACATTCTCCTTTGAAGTGGCGCAAAAAGTCGTAAACCCCGAACCCATGGGAGATTTTGAAGAATCATATCATCGTTCCTTAAAGAACCACCAAGCCTATCATGAAAAATTTATCGCTCCCAACGCCGACATTTTGGTGGTTGACGATACGGTGATGAACTTAACGGTCATAAAGGGGCTGTTAAAACAAACCCTCGTCAATATCGACACCGCCGAAAGCGGCTATGAGTGCCTTAACATGGCAAGTCGAAAAAAATACGACATAATTTTCCTCGATCATCGTATGCCGGGCATTGACGGCATCGAAACATTAAAACGCTTGCGGGAGGAAAAGGGCGGCTTAAACGAACATACGCCCTGCATTTCCCTCACTGCCAACGCCGTATCGGGGGCAAGAGAAGAATATATAAAAGCAGGATTTGCGGATTATTTGACGAAACCAATAAACAGCAGTCATTTAGAAACCATGATGATGAAGTACCTGCCGCAGGATAAAATTTCGGCGGCGGGGGAAGAGGGCGAAAAGAGCGACGAGGCGGATAACGTCAAACTGCCCCAATGGCTAAACTTCATAAAAGGACTGAACGTGGACGAAGGGGTGAAACACTGCGGCGGCAACGCAGCCTACCTTGATGCGGTGTCGGTGTTTGTGGAGTCCATAGGCACGGGAGCAAAGGAAATCGAAAATTATGTAAAGACGAAGGACTGGAAAAACTACACCGTGAAGGTTCATGCCCTAAAGTCAACGGCGCGGGTAATAGGCGCAAAGGAACTTTCCGAAAAGGCGCGACGGCTTGAGGACGCGGGCAACAGCGGCTACATAAACGAGATAAACAAGAACACCGAAGATTTGCTCACACTCTACAGAAGTTATGCCACCATTCTTGAGCCGCTCCTAAAAGCCGAGAG
>CAJOQC010000217.1 GCA_905236785.1 uncultured Selenomonadaceae bacterium | reverse complement strand
TTTATTTATTCACTTTCCCCGCAAGGGTAAAACAAGCAATTTCCGGCGGGCAACCGATGCGCACGGGAAACCAGCTGCCGTTTCCGCAATGGACGTAGCCGTAGGAATTGCCATGGCGCACCAAGCCGCGGTTATACTTAAACACCGGGAAAATGGGTTGCCCCAATATGCCGATTTGACAGCCGTGGGTGTGGCCCGTAAGAGTCAAAAGAACATTTTTTGCGGCGGCGTTGTCGATAAACTCCGGGTGATGCGCCAAAAGAACCGTGGCCGCCTCGGCGGGTATATCCTTTAGAGCCATGTCGGCGTATTCGTCCCGCAATTCGTCAAAACGCAACCGCTCCATGGGGTAATCCGCGCCGGCAAAATACAAAGGGCGTTCGCCGTCGCGCACAATGACGGCGTTGTTTTCCAAGAGTTTTATCCGCGATTTTTCAAGATACTCGCGGGTCTTTTTTATGTTGCGGTAATATTCATGGTTGCCCCAGCAAAAATAAATGCCATAGGGGAATTTGTCTGCATATTCGTCGATTATCTCGGCGGCCTCGCGGTTCATGGCGGCGTTGTCGAACAAATCGCCGGTTATGGCAAGAACATCCGGCTTTTCTTCCACCGTTTTGTCCATAAGCTCCCGCAGGTCATTTAGGTCAAAGAAAAGCCCCAAGTGAACGTCGCTTATTTGCGCTATCTTAAAGGGGGCAAAATTCCCCTCCACGGGAATGTCAAAGTTTCGCACCACAACCGACTTTCGCTCAACGCCGCTGCCGTAAGCGGCAAGAGCCAACGAGGCGGCAGGGTACAAAAAAGCCTTCGACAACAATTCGCGCCTTTCGCTGTCAAATATCGGCGGGTTCATTAAGTGCCAAAGGCGACGAAGAAGAAGAGCCGCGCCGACCAAGGCCAACAAAATTACCTCGGCGGTAAAAACTATGCTTACCCCCGTTAAAAGAGGGGAAGCAAAGAAAAAATCCTTCCTGTCCCCCAAGAACAACAAGAGAGGGAAAAAGGACAAATTGACAAGAATAATACCGCCTCGCACATAAGGATAAACCGAGGAGGGGAATATGTAGGAACAGCAATAGCATGAGGCGGCGCTTACAAGCCCCAATACCACAATAAATATTAACAAAAAATGCATAAAAAACTCCATTCTTGCCTACCCTTTGGGACACAAAAGGGTAAGCACAAATCATCGCATGACAACGGCATTTTCGCCCAAAAGGGCGGAAATCTCCGCCACGGACTCCGGCGTGCCGTCCAACCAAAAATCTTTGCCCGCTTTCTTCCAACGGTTGTTTATTTTTAGGTGAACAACGCGGTCGCCCATGTGAGCGGCAAAAATTTCTCGCAACTTGCTGCGAATTTCTTCGTCGTCGGTGTCTTCGCTCATAATAATGTAATACTCTTGCCGATAATCGTCAAGTCGGGTTATTTTTTCCGCCAAAATTTTCGGCGCGTCGCCGGATAAATCAATTTTGCCGTCAATAACCACGGCGGCATCGGCAAAAAGCAAATCCATATATTCGTAATAGGTCTTGGGAAAAACGATAATGTCGATGCTTGCGGTGTAATCCTCAATTTCGGCAAAACACATCATGTCCCCCTTTTTGGTGACCCGTTGCCGCACAGAGTTCAAAAGCCCCGCCACCCGCACCAAAGCACGGTCTTTTAGGTTATCCGCAAAACAACTTTTTATGCTGTGCAATTTTTCGATTATTTCGCGGTATTGATCGAGGGGATGCCCCGTTATATAAAAGCCGGTAATTTCCTTTTCCCAGCCCAAAACTTCCTTTAACGGCGCTTCCTCAAGTTTGGGCGGCGTTATTTCGTCGGTGTTGTCCTCTTCGCCTTGGAACAAGCCGATTTGTCCGCTTAACGCTTCGTTAAATTTCGTCGTCGCCGCCGCCAAAACTGTTTCCGTAATCACCAGCAAACTTTGACGGGTGTGGCCAAAGCTGTCAAAAGCGCCGCATTTTATTAAGTTTGCAAGGGCGGTTTTGTTTATGCCATGGGTTTCGGCGCGCAAGCAAAAATCCGTCAACGACTTAAAGATGCCGCCCTTTTCCCGCGCTTCGACAATGCCCCGCACCAAATTTTCGCCGATGCTTTTGACGGCGGCCAAGCCAAAACGAATATTGCCGTTATCCACGCTGAAATCGGAATTGCTGACGTTGATGTCCGGGGGCAAAATCTTTATGTTCATGCGGTGAGCCAATTCGATGTAATGCGGCACTTTGTCCGTGTCCATTATGCTTGAGAGCATGGCCGCCATAAACGGCGCGGGGTAATGTGCCTTTAGGTACGCCGTTTGCCACGCCACAAAGGCGTAAGCCGCGCTGTGGGACTTGTTAAAGCCGTAGTCGGCAAATTTTAGCAGAAGTTCAAATATTGTGGTCGCCTTTTTTTCGTCCACGTCATGTTCGCGGCAACCTTTCAGAAAATTTTCCTTTTGAGAAATCAAAATTTCCTGCTTCTTCTTGCCCATAGCGCGGCGCAACAAATCCGCCTGCCCCAAGGTGAAACCCGCCAACACCTGCACAATTTGCATAACCTGCTCTTGGTAGAGCACCACGCCGAAGGTTTCCTTTAATATCGGCTCAAGAAGCGGATGCATATAGCTAACGGCCTTTTTCCCCCGCCGCCCGTCGATAAAGTCCGTCACCATGCCGCTGCCCAAAGGCCCCGGGCGGTAGAGGGCGACGGTGGGGATAAGGTCGGCAAATTCGTTCGGCTCAAGGTCTTTTACCAGATTGGTCATGCCCTGAGATTCCATTTGAAAAACCGCGCCGGTTTTGCCCGCCGTCAGCATGGCGGCGGTCTTTTTGTCGGCGACGGGGATTTTCCCCACGTCAACAAATTTGCCCGTGTCCCGCTTGATGTTTTTCACCGCGTCGGCGATAACCGTCAGCGTCCTAAGCCCCAAAAAGTCCATTTTCAAAAGCCCCAATTCCTCCACAAAATCCTTGTCGAATTGGGTCACCAACATTCCGTCCACAAGTTGCACCGGGACATACTCCGTTATAGGCCGTGGCGCGATAACCACCCCCGCCGCATGAACCGAAGTATGGCGGGGCATTCCCTCTATTTTTCGCGCCGTGTCAATAAGGTTGCGCACGTCTGCCCGTTCTTCGTAAAGCCCCCGCAGTTCTTTTACTTCCTTCAACGCCTTGTCAATGGTCATTTTAAGTTCGTTCGGCACAAGTTTGGCGATGGCGGAGGTTTCGGCATAGCTCATGTTAAGGGCGCGCCCCACGTCGCGAATTGCCCCCTTGGCCGCCATTGTGCCGAAGGTTATTATCTGCGCCACACGGTCGTTGCCATAGCGGCGTTTCACATACTCAATGACTTCCTCGCGGCGTATGTAGCAAAAATCAACGTCAATATCCGGCATTGTCACCCGTTCGGGGTTTAGAAATCTTTCAAAGAGCAACGAATATTTAAGCGGGTCTATTTCGGTTATGCCCAAAAGATACGCGACGATGCTGCCCGCCGCCGAGCCGCGCCCCGGGCCTACGGCTATATCGTTTTTTTTCGCATAGGCGATAAAATCCCAAACGATGAGAAAATAACCGTCGTAGCCCATTTTGTTTATAACGGAAAGTTCATATTCAAATCGTTCGCGCACTTCGTCGGTGACGACATTATAGCGCAGGGGCAATTTTTCTTCACACAAAGCCCGCAGATAATCGGCGGCTTTTTCGTAGGGGGCGGGCAGGGGGAAGGTGGGGAGCTTTAATTCCCCGAATACAAAATCCACGTTGCAACGGTCGGCGATAATTTGCGTGTTCGTTATTGATTGGGGATATTGAGCGAAAAGGCCGGCCATTTCTTCGGCGGATTTAAGATAATATTCGTTGCCGCCAAAACGCATCCTTGTGGGGTCGTCAACTGTTTTGCCCGTTTGTATGCAAAGAAGCACGTCATGAAATTCGCTGTCGGCGCGTTTTATATAGTGAACGTCGTTGGTGGCCGCAAGTTGCAAATTATATTTTTCCGCCAAGGCCACAAGTTCCGGCAAAACCTTTAGTTCCTCGGCCAAATTGTGGTTTTGAATTTCGATAAAAAAATTGTCGCGGCCGAATATGTCAAGATATTCTTTTAGCGCTTCCTCCGCCTTTTTTCTGTCGCCGCGCAAAAGGTTTAGGGGAATTTCCCCGGCGATGCACGCCGACAGGCAAATTATTCCCTCGCTATGCTTACGCAAAATTTCCTTGTCGATACGGGGCTTATAGTAAAACCCTTCAATGGAGGCCAAGGAGGCAAGTTTGGCAAGATTTTTGTAGCCCGTGTTGTTTTCGGCGAGCAAAATAAGATGATAGCTTTTTTGCCCATCCACTTCATGTCTGTCTAAACGGCAGGCGGGAGCAATGTAAAACTCGCAGCCTATTATTGGTTTTATTCCCTCTTTTTTGGCGGCCTTGTAAAACGCTACCGCGCCGTACATATTGCCATGGTCGGTTATGGCTACGCTGTTCATGCCCATGGCTTTAACTGCGGGCATGAGTTCTTTTATTTTGGCCGCGCCGTCTAAAAGGCTGTATTCCGTGTGCAAGTGCAAATGCGTAAAATTTGTTTCCATATCATTTTTCCTTTTTGGCGGCGCAATAGGCGTCGGCAAGACGGAGAAATTCATCAATGCTCAAAGTTTCGCCGCGTCGGCCGCCGTCAATTTCTGCCCTAAATGTTGCGGCTTTTACGACTTCCTTGTCAAAGCCCGCGCCTTTTAGGGCGTTGGCGAGAGTTTTTCGCCGTTGTCCAAAAGCGGCGCGGACAAGCTTAAAAAATATTTCTTCGTCGGCAACGGGCGGTTTTTCGCGGCGAACAGCGCAACTTATGACGGCAGACTCCACCTCCGGCGGCGGCAAAAAGGATGCCGGGGGGACAAACCGCACAATGCGGGGCGTTGTGTGATATTTTATGATAACTGACAAAGAGCCGTAATCCTTTGTCCCGGCATCGGCGATAATTCTTAGAGCAACTTCCTTTTGCACCATGGCGACTATTTGGGTTATGGGCAAATTTCGCGACAAAAGTTCAATCAAAATCGGCGTCGTTATGTAATAGGGCAAATTTGCCACGACCTTAAAAGGCGCGTCCCCCATTACGGCGCGTAAATCTGTTTTTAGTATGTCCCCTTCCACAAGCCGAAAATTTTCGTAGCCCTCAAGGGTTTTGTTAAGGACGGCGGGGAGCTTTTTGTCTATCTCTACAGCCGTAACTGTCGCCCCGGCTTCTAACAGCCCTTGGGTCAGCGTGCCTATCCCTGGTCCTATTTCAAGGATGCGCTCGCCGTCTTTTATGTCGGCGGCATCAACCGTGTCCGCAACAACCAAAGGGTCAACAAGAAAATTTTGCCCGAAACGCTTGCTGGCGTGAAGGCCGAAAGTGTTTAATATATGCCGCGTGGCCGATTTTGTGCCGATGACGGGACGAATTTTTTCCATGTCCATACCTTTCGATAATACGTTAATGTTTGCCTTTTCGTCGGTCTTTTGCTATACTGCCCATGATACTTATTATAAGCGCGGGTATTATGGCATTTCCGAAAACAATTAGAAAAATTTGCGATTTTAGGATAATTCATAAATTCATATAAAGTTAGTATATCACAAGGGAGGAAATTTGCGTGAATTTTTTATCGAGATTTTTACCGAAAAAAGATAAGCCGGTTGAAATAAAAAACAATATTCCCAAGGAAAAGGAAAACATAAAAAAAACTTTTGCCGTTTATTGCCACTCCCACCATGGCACGGAGGGCGCGAAACTTTGCGCCAAATGCAACGGATTGTTGCTGACGGTAATGACCAAAATCGACCGTTGCCCCTACGGCATCACCAAGCCAATTTGCGACCGTTGCGACCGCCCCTGTTTTGGAAACGCCCCCACCAAGGAATTTTTGCAGATAATGGACGCCGCCCAAACAAAAATGTGGCTAAAACATCCCATTATGGCAATAAAGCACAAGTTGGCGGGCATGGGCGCGGACTACGCCAAGATTAAGCAACAGAAAAAAATCGACGACAAAATAAAGGCCAAAGAAAAGGCCGCCAAAAACAAGACCAAAAACAAAAAAGGCAAGAAATAAAAAGAGGCAGGTGGTATTTATGATGTATCATTATTATACAACGTTGGCAGTTGTCGGTTTGCCGAAAGATTGCGCCGAAGCCGTAAGCAAAATGCCGCCTCTTAAAGGCTTCACCCGCGAAACAAATTCCTATGACAAACTGGCCGATGTACCAAAGGCCGACCGCCGCAAAGTGAATATGATTATTTTAAGCGACGATTCGCCATGGACGAAGGAAGAGTTAAAAGCGCGCCATGACGAAGGCGTTTACATAATGCTTTGCACCAGCCGCGCCGATAAGATTGACATTGAAGTTATAGATATGCTCCTTGAGATATGGCCGTTGCCGCTTACGGCAGAACTTGCGCGGCATGGCTTTCGCCGTATGCAAAGGCGGGTGAAGGCGGATAAAGATGCTTGGATTATCAAAAACTGCTTGGACATCGTAATAGAAACCTTGCCGGATATGGTGTGGTTTAAGGATATGCCCGGTTGCCACCTAAAGGTGAACGACGCTTTTTGCGAAGCGGTGGGAAAAGCCAAAGAGGAAGTGACCGACAAATTCCACAACGATATATGGGGCTACCCCAAACCGGGGGAGGAGGACGGCGCGGCCATTTGTCACCGCTCCGAACTTAAGGTTGCCGAGGCCGGTCACACCTGTCTGTTTGACGAGGAAATTAACCATGCCCAACGGGGGCTTTGTCAGCTAAAAGTGTACAAAACCCCGGTTTACGACGAAAATCATGATGTTATCGGCACGGTGGGAATTGCCCGCGACATAACCCGCGAGCGCGAATCCCAAGAAAAAATACTGAACATGGCAAGAACCGACGCCCTAACGAGCTTGTCAAACCGTCGCTATTTTTACGAATATGTGGAAAATCATCGCGGGAAAAAACCGCTGACCCTTTGTTATATCGACCTTGACCATTTTAAGGAACTTAACGACACCCATGGGCATCAAGCAGGGGATGCCGCGCTTTTAAGCATTGCGGAACTTTTGAAAATAACTTTTCCCAACGATTTTATCACCCGCTTGGGCGGCGACGAATTTGTCGTCGCGCTCTTTGACGAGGCCGACCGCGAGAGCGTGACGCAACGATTGAACATACTAAACAAAGTGGCGCATGATTTCTTCAGCCTAAGCCCCTCACTTTCCATGCTCACCATGAGTATAGGCGTGGCCATGGATTTAACGGGTGAATTGCCTTTGGACACCCTTTTGCAACAAGGGGACGACGCGCTTTATTACAGCAAGGAAACCGAGCGCGGCACTTGTAACTTTTATGACGACGTGAAGGATAAAACAGAGGGACGTTTAGATCGCGACAAATGACACAACAAAAAAGCGGAAGCAAGACTTCCGCTTTTTTTATGGGAGCACATATAAATGGAAACATCGACACTCATTTATTTCTTGGCGGCAAGCGTTGTTCTCACCGTTGCGCCGGGGCCGGATAACATTTATCTTTTGACCAAAAGCATCGCCGACGGGGCAAAAAGCGGCGTTGCGCTGACCTTTGGTCTGGCAAGCGGCATTATATTTCACACGTTCCTTGTTATCGTTGGCGTGGCGGCGTTGGTGCAAAACTCGCCCGCAACTTTTGCCGCCCTCAAATTTATCGGCGCGGCCTACCTTTTATACTTGGCAAAAAAATCTTTTGCCGACAATGGCAAACTTAAAATCGCCGCCCAAGCCGCCGACAAAACAAAACTGTTTGCTCTTTATCGGCGCGGCGTGTTGATGAACGCGCTAAACCCCAAAGTATTGCTGTTCTTCTTGGCCTTTTTGCCGCAGTTTGTGGATATGACAAAGGAATCCTACCCGTGGCAAATCGCCCTTTTGGGTTTTGTGTTTGCCGTGCAAACGATTGTTATATTTTCCCTTATTGCCGTAGGCGCGGGCAAGGTGCGCAGTTTTATTTTGCGCCGCAAAAATTTTGGGAAGATAATTGCCAAGACACAAGGCGTGGTGTTGACCGTTATCGCGTTAATGTTGCTTATCGGATAAGTGAGGCGTTACAACACCGTTTCAATCACAAACACCGTTACGCAACAAAGGGCGGCCACAGCAAAAAGGCTCGCCCCTCTAAGCGCCGTCGTCGTCCCGACAATCAGCGCGGCAAAACCCGCTGCCGGTTGCTTAGTGGCCTCCGTTATGGCGGGAAAAGTCATCACCGCCAAGGTGACATAGGGGACATAATATAAAAACGACCGCAAGAAGGTGTTTTTTATCTCTTTCCGTATAAGCGTCAGCGGCAGTATGCGAATACCCAGAGTAACGGCCGACATTATGAACAAATAGACATATATATCATGATTCAAGGTTGTTCACCCGTTTTTATTTTTTTCCTTCAGCGGATATTTTATGGCGGCGACGGCGGCAATCAGCACCGTCAGAATTATGGTGCGCGTTCCTGCGGATATATGGGCGGTGGCGGGCAACACGCCGAAAATATAACTCAAAAGAAAACTTGCGGCAATGAGCGCGGCAATCACTTTATCAAGGCGGGCAGGCGGCATTATAATGGCCAAGAACATTCCGTAAAGAGCCACCGACAGTGCGCTTACAATATTTCCCGGCAAAACATTCCCCGCCAACACCCCCGCCGCCGTGCCGATTGACCAACCGGGAAGAGCAACGGCCATTGCGCCGTAGTTGTACCAAGGGTCTATTTTGCCCTTACGCGCCACGGTGATGCCGAAAATTTCGTCCGTAACGTCAAACCCCACGGCAATACGATGCCACACGGAGGTTGAAGGGGCAAATTTTTGGCTCAAAACGCAACTCATCAAAAGATAGCGAGCGTTGGCCACAAAAGTTATTGCTGCAATCTCAAGATACGGCGCGTCGGCGGCAATGGTGGTAAAGCCCGCGTATTCCCCCGCCGAAGCATTTTTAAAGAAGCTGGCCA